>NZ_VWWM01000033.1:0-94981 GCF_011752945.1 Paraburkholderia sp. Cy-641 | reverse complement strand
GCGGCCGAGAGCGTGTCGCGCGCCTGCGGCACGACTTCCGTGTCGAGGCGCGAGAACAGCTGGTCGGCATTCTTCAGCGCGCTGTTCAGGTTGTTGCCGATCTGGTCGAACGGCACCTTGTCGAGCTTCTTCGCGATGTCGGCAACCTGCAGCTGCAATTCGTCGAGCGTGTTCGGAATGGTCGGCAGCTCGATCGGATCGTTCGTCACGTCGACGCTGGCAGGCGGCGCTTTCGGGAAAATATCGAGCGCCACGTAGAGCTGGCTCGTAATCAGGTTGCCGGTGCGCAGCTGGCCGCGCAGCCCGTGCTTGACCAGTTGCGCGAGCAGGTTCTGACCGGCGAGCGTGCCCGGGGCCGGCGCGGTTTCGCGGAAGCGCTTGCCGAGGCGGTCCGGATACACGTTCATCGTGACCGGCATCGTGAAGCTGCGCGTCTTCGGGTCGTAGTCGATGCCGATGTTGGTCACCTGGCCGAGCACGATGCCGCGGAAGTCGACCGGCGCGCCGATCGACAGCCCGCGCAGCGACTGGTTGAAGTTCATCACGACGCGCAGCGGGATGCCGTCCGGTTCGCGCATCGCGTCCGCTTCGTCGGAG
Organism: Paraburkholderia sp. Cy-641; assembly: GCF_011752945.1. Taxonomy (NCBI): domain Bacteria; kingdom Pseudomonadati; phylum Pseudomonadota; class Betaproteobacteria; order Burkholderiales; family Burkholderiaceae; genus Paraburkholderia; species Paraburkholderia sp. Cy-641. The sequence continues at coordinate 94,384 of NZ_VWWM01000033.1, read as the reverse complement.
CCGAGGCGGAACGTCTGGTTGTTCGGCGCCTGCGGGCCCATGTTCTGGCCGAGCGGCGACTGGAACGACAGGCCGCCGACGATCACCGTCGCGAGCGACTGCGTGTTCAGCTTGAAGCCGCTCGAATCGAGCCGCAGATCGACACCGCTCGCATGCCACCAGCGCGTGTTGGTGCCGACGTACTGGTCGAACGGCGCGGACACGAACACCTGCATCGTCACGCCGGTGCCGTCCTTGTCGAGCGAGAAGCCGACTACCTGGCCGACCTGCACGCGCCGGTAGAAGATCGGCGAGCCGATGTCGATCGAGCCGAGCGAGTCGCCATGCAGCGTGTACTGGCGGCCCTTCTGGTCGCCGGTGATCGGCGGCGGCGTTTCGAGGCCGACGAAGCTCTTTTCCGTTTCGGTCGAGCGGCCCGCGTCGGCGCCGATATAGGCGCCCGAAAGCAGGGTGGTCAGACCCGACACGCCGCTCGCGCCGACCCGCGGGCGCACGACCCAGAAGCGCGAGTCCTTGACCGCGAACTGTTCGCCTTCCTTGGTGAGCTGCACCTGCACGAGCACGTGCGACAGATCCTGCGCGAGCCTGATCGTCTTGACCGAGCCGACGTCGACGTCCTTGTACTTGACCTTGGTCTTGCCGGGCTCGAGCCCTTCGGCACTGATGAAGCTGATCGTGATGACGGGCCCGCGCTCGGTCACCGACTTGACCACGAGCGCGATGCCGATCAGCGCGGCGATCAGCGGAATCACCCAGACGAGCGAGGGCAGCCAGCGGCTGCGCGGCTCGATGTCGGGGTCGGGCAGATGAGGCGGCAGCTTCGGTCCGTTCGAATCGTGGCGCGGCGCATCGTCGGAAGCGGGCGTCGGTCCTTGCGGGCTAGTCATGATGAGGGTCCTGAGGTTGGGAGGGGCTGCCTTCCACGGGGTCCCAGATGAGCCGTGGATCGAATTGCATGGAGGCGATCATGGTCAGGATCACGACCGAGCCGAACGCGATCGCGCCCGGTCCGGCCGTGATCACGGCCAGCGACCTGAAGCGCACGAGTGCCACCGTGAGCGTGACGACGAACACGTCGAGCATCGACCAGCGGCCGATGCGCTCGACCATCCGGTAGAGCGTCGTGCGCTGCTGCGGACGCCAGCGCGAGCGGCGCTGCGCCGTGGCGGTCAGCAGCGCGAGCACGCCGAGCTTGAGCATCGGCACCATGATGCTCGCGATGAACACGATCACCGCGAGCGGCCAGTCGCCCGAGGTCCAGAAATAGACGACGCCGCTCATGATGGTGTCGTCCTCGGAGCCGAGCAGCGACGCGGTGTGCATCACGGGCAGCAGGTTCGCGGGAATATACAGCAGCGCGGCCGCGATCAGCAGTGCCCAGGTACGCGTCAGGCTGTCGGGATGGCGCGAGTGCAGGTGCGCGCCGCAGCGTCCGCAGTGCTGCGGCGCGCGCGAGCGCACGCGCGGCTCGACGCGTCCGCACGCATGACAGGAAATGAAGCCCGCGCGTTTCGCGGTGACGTATTTCATCGCGGGTTCATCCTTCGCGTCGAGTGGGCGGCAGCGGCCGCTTGCCGCGCCGGCCGAGTTCGTCGGCGAGGTCCCACAGCACGGCCGGGTCGAACGTGACGACCACGGCGAACATCAGCGTGAGCGCGCCGAACGCGAACAGCGCCGCTTCGGGGATCACGCGCGCGAGGCTCACCATCTTCACGATCGTAATCAGCACGCCGAGCATGAACACTTCGATCATGCCCCACGGCCGCACGAACTGGATCGCGCGCAGCACGCGGTTGAAGTGGCTCGGCACGTAGCCCGCGCGCAGCGGCACGAGCACATAGAGCAGCGCGACGAGTTCGGTGAGCGGAAAGAGGATCGTCGAGCAGAACACCATGACCGCGACGATCTGCATGTCCTCGCCCCAGAGCGCGACGAGCGCACCGAACAGCGTGGTCTGCGAGGTGATGCCGTTGGTTTCGAGTTCGACGATCGGAAAGCCCTGCGCGATCAGGAACGTGATCAGCGCGGCGAGCGTCATCGCGCAGATCGCGTCGAGCTTGCGCGAGACGCCGCGATAGAGCGTTGCGCCGCAACGCGGACAGCGCGCGGCAGTGCGGCCGACAAGCCGTGGCTTGCGGAACAGCGTATCGCATTCATGGCACGCGATCAGATTGTCATGTTCCATGCGGTAGATGGGCTAACGACGTGGAAGGCGGCGTGCAAGGTCCGTTGTGCCCGCTTGTGCCTGCTTGTGCCTGCTTGTTGCCTGCTTGTTGCCTGGGTTATGGCCTGGTTATGGCCTGTTTATGCCGGGCTTATCCCTGTGCATGCCCGTTGTGCAGGGCGCAGCGGGCGGCGGGGTGGAGCAATAGTACCAAACGCGCCCCGCCACCGCCGCTATGCGCCGTAGCAAAGTTCGGACCTGTCCGCCCCGTGCCGCGACAGCCGGCTTGCCGTGCCTGGGGTAGCATGGCGGCCTTGGCGTGTGTCGCAGCAGGGCTCCCACCGCAGGCAACGCGAAATGGCGGGGAATAGCCGGGCAAGCCGCGCCGTTAACTTCCATCCGACTGCGTTCCCTCCGACTGCGTTGCTCCGTCATGCCACTCAATCCTTCGTTCGGTACCCGGGAGTCGTACACGCGGACCGCCATCGCGTTTCACTGGCTGATCGCGCTCCTGATCGTCTGCGGCTTCGCGCTCGGCTGGGTGATGACCGACATCCCGGGCTTCACGCCCGCCAAGCTGCGTTATTTCTCCTGGCATAAATGGATCGGCGTGACCGTGTTCGCGCTCGCGATCGTGCGCATCCTGTGGCGCGCGACGCACGCCGCGCCGCCGTTGCCGCGCCGCATGCCCGCCTGGCAGCGCGGCGGCGCGCATCTCGTGCACCTGCTGCTGTACGCGCTGATGATCGCGATTCCCGCGTCCGGCTATCTGTATAGCTCGGCGGCCAACGTGCCAGTCGTCTATCTCGGGCTGATTCCGCTGCCGCGCCTGATCGCGCCGGACCCGCATCTCAAGGACCTGCTGAAGAACCTGCACATCGCGCTCAATTACACGTTGCTCGTGCTGGTCGCGCTGCACGTCGCGGCCGCGCTCAAGCATCAATGGCTCGATCGCGACGGGCTGCTTTCGCGCATGCTCCCTTTTCTCAAATAAGGACAACCATGAAGGTCTCGTTTTATCGCTACATGCTCGCCGCGTTCGCGGCGGCCTCGCTGACCGCCTCGGGCGCGGCGCTCGCACAGGTCGACGTCGCGAAGAGTTCGGTGACGGCCACCTCGAAGCAGATGAACGTGCCGGTCGAAGGCAAGTTCGGCAAGTTCAGCGCCGAGGTCAGCTTCGATCCGGCCAGGCCCGCGGCCGGCAGCGCGCAGATCAACATCGACGTCGCCAGCTACGACCTCGGCGACGAGAGCTACAACGAGCAGGTGCGCGGCAAGGAATGGTTCGACGCGAAGACGTATCCGGGCGCGACGTTCGTGTCGATCGCGATCGCGCCAGCCGGCGGCGGCAAGTTCAACGTGACGGGCAAACTGACCATCAAGGGCAAGTCGCAGACCGTGGTCGTGCCGGTCACGGTGGCGCAGCAGGGCGCGCTGCAGACCTTCGATGGTGCGTTGCCGATCAAGCGCTCGCAGTTCGACATCGGCACCGGCGAGTGGAAGGACACTTCTGTCGTCGCCGATGAGGTGCTCATCAAGTTTCATCTCGTTGCCGCGCACAAGTAGCGCGCGGCATGCGCGGCATGCGTGACATGCGTGACATGCGTGACGTGCATCCCGCGCGCTGCGCGGCCGGCTTTTTACCGGCTTCCTGCTGGTTTCTTACCGCAATCTTCACCGCGATTTTCACCGCCATCCAGGAGCATGAATTGAAAACGTCCATGTCGATCGCTGTCGGTGCGCTGGCATCCTCCCTTTCGCTCGGCGCGTTTGCCGCCGATACCTATATGCTCGATCCGACCCACACGTATCCGAGCTTCGAGGCGGATCACTTCGGCGGCCTGTCGATCTGGCGCGGCAAGTTCACGAAGACCATCGGCACGGTGACGCTCGATCGCGCGGCGAAAACCGGCACGGTGGACGTAACCGTCGATCCCGCTTCGGTGCAGACCGGCAACGGCAAGCTCGACGAGCACCTGAAGGCGGCCGAGTTCTTCGACGTCGCCCAATATCCGGGCGTGACCTACAAGGGCACCGGAATTAAATTCGACGGCGACAAGCCGGTCGAGGTGATCGGCAACCTGACGATTCGCGGCATCACGAAGCCGGTGAATCTGAAGATCGATTCGTTCAAGTGCATGCCGCACCCGGTGCTCAAGCGCGAAGTCTGCGGCGTCGAGGCGAGTACCGAATTCAACCGCGCCGATTTCGGCATGGACTTCGGCGCGAAGTACGGCTTCGGCATGGAGACGCGTTTGCATATCCAGTCCGAAGGCATCAAGCAGCAGTAAACGCGCTGCTTTCGCGACTGCCGTCGCCGCGAAGCGAGCCGCGCACTGTCTCGCTTCGCGCTGCGCCGCAACACGAAAACCGCTTCGATCGCTCGCACGACGAAGCGGTTTTTTACCGCTGCTACCGAATGCCGCGCCCTTATGTGGCGGGCCTCCGCTATTTGCCGCTCGCCTCGTTTTATTTTTTCAGTTAAATAGAACGCATGAAGCCATGCCGGTGATGCGCGTAGCCGGTGCGGCCTGCGCGGCACAGCGCCTTCGCCGATAAATATTGCGCGCGGCACAGGAGATCGGGATGAATGCAACGACAGCAGCAAGCATCGCGGGAAGCCGGCACAGCTCGTGGCGCGCCGTGGCGGCGGCCTCGATCGGCAACGCGCTCGAATGGTTCGATCTGGTCGTGTACGGTTTTTTCGCCGTCATTATCTCGAAGCTGTTTTTTCCGGCCGGCAACGAGACGGTCTCGCTGCTGCTCACGCTCGGCACGTTCGGCGTGTCGTTCTTCATGCGGCCGCTCGGCGCGATCGTGATCGGCGCGTACTCGGACCGCGCGGGGCGCAAGGCGGCGCTCACGCTGTCCATCGCGCTGATGATGACCGGCACGCTCATCATCGCGGTCCTGCCGACCTATCAGAGCATCGGCCTCGCCGCGCCGCTGATCCTCGTGGTCGCGCGCTTGATGCAGGGCTTCTCGGCGGGCGGCGAGTTCGGCAGCGCGACCGCGTTTCTCGCCGAGCACGTGCCGGACCGGCGCGGCTTCTACGCAAGCTGGCAGATGGCGAGCCAAGGGCTCACGACGCTGCTCGCCGCCGGCTTCGGCGCGCTGCTGACCGGCAGCCTCTCGCCGCAGCAGATGACGTCGTGGGGCTGGCGCGTGCCATTCGTCTTCGGTCTGCTGATCGGCCCGGTCGCGCTCTATATCCGCACGAAGCTCGACGAGACGCCCGAATTCCTCGCCGCCGAAACGACGCAGACGCCGCTGCGCGATACGTTCGCGACGCAGAAACTGCGGCTCGTGATCGCGATGGGCGTGGTCGTGCTCGGGACCGTGTCCTCGTACCTGGTGCTGTTCATGCCGACCTATGGCGTGAAGCAGTTGGGGTTCGCGCCGTCGGTCGCGTTTTCGGCGATTGCGGTGACGGGGCTGATCCAGATGGTGCTCTCGCCCGTGGCCGGGCATCTGTCGGACCTGCATGGACGCACGCGCATCATGCTGAGCGCGGCCGGCCTGCTGCTCGTGCTGGTCTATCCGGCGTTTCTGTATCTGATCGCGCATCCGAGCTTCGGCACGCTGATCGTGTGGCAGATCGTGTTCGGTATTCTCGTGAGCGGCTACTTCGGCGCGACGCCGGGTTTGCTGTCGGAAATCTTTCCGGTGCAGACGCGCACGACCGGCATGTCGCTCGCGTATAACATCGCGGTGACGGTCTTCGGCGGCTTCGGGCCGTTCATCATCGCGTGGCTGATCGGCGCGACCGGTTCGAAAGCCGCGCCGAGCTATTACGTGATGTTTGCCGCGCTGGTGAGCATCGCGGCGTTGATGGGGGCGCGGCGCAGGTTGGGGTTCCGGTAGCTGGATTGCAGCCTGATGCGGGTTCAGTGCACTTTTTCCGTCATGTGCCCGGCGGCACGAAGCCGCCCGGCGGGTCGCTACTCGCTTAGAAGGCGCTTCAGTTCGTCGAGAAACGATGCCGTCGTGTGGCCCCATAGCTTCGGATTGAAATCCTGTCCGTACTTTTCATAAAAGGCACTGTCCAGGTTTTCGCCGCAGCTTGCCGCCAGTCTGTTAATTTCATCGATAGCAGACTGGCGCATTTCAGGCGTAATTCCATTTTTATAAATGCTAACAATTTCCTCAATCGAGTCTGCGTGGTAGTGATAATCCTGATTCAGGTATCCGCCAAAGAGGATATCGAGATTTGGGTATGAGGGATTATTTTCTGCGCGAGTCATCATTGGGTGTATGTCTTCCCAGCCTCTGATTAAGCGCTATCGTTTCACGCGTGTGCGGCATGGTTGCAAGGCGGAGTAAACGTAAAAGGCCGGTTTGCAATGAACCGGCCTTTTGACTCTTTCGGCTCGCGCAATCCGTGAGCTATGCGCGAATCCGCATCAGACTTGCGCGCCCGCGTTCGGATCGTTCGGATCGACGCGGTCCTTCTTTTCCTTCAGCAAGTCTTCGCGCTTGACGCCGAACCACATCGCGAGCGCCGCGGCGACGAACACCGACGAGTAGATACCGAACAGAATACCGACCGTCAGCGCGAGCGCGAAGTAGTGCAGCGTCGGGCCGCCGAACAGGAACATCGACAGCACCATCATCTGCGTACAGCCGTGCGTGATGATGGTTCGCGACATCGTGCTCGTGATCGCGTGGTTGATCACTTCGATCACGCTCATCTTGCGTTCGCGGCGGAAGGTCTCGCGAATCCGGTCGAAAATAACGACCGATTCGTTGACCGAGTAGCCAAGCACCGCGAGCACCGCGGCCAGCACCGACAGCGAGAACTCCCACTGGAAGAACGCGAAGAAGCCGAGAATGATCACGACGTCGTGCAGGTTGGCGATCACGCCGGCCACCGCATACTTCCATTCGAAGCGGAACGACAGGTAGATCACGATGCCGACCACCACGCACGCGAGCGCGAGCAGACCGTCGGTGGCGAGTTCCTTGCCGACCTGCGGGCCGACGAATTCGACGCGCTGCAACTGCACCTCGGGCGTATCGGCCTTCAGCGCGCCCATCACCTGTTCGCTCTGTTGCGCGGACGTGTAGCCCGTTTTGAGCGGCAGGCGGATCAGCACGTCGCGCGAGGAGCCGAAGTTCTGCACCTGCGCGTCGGCATAGCCGAGCTTGCCGAGCGTGTTACGCACCGGGTCGAGCGGCACCGCGCCCGGATACTGCACTTCGATCACGGTACCGCCGGTGAATTCCACCGACAGATGCAGCCCGCGATGCACGAGGAAGAACACCGCGGCGAGGAAGGTGATCAGCGAGATCGCGTTGAAGACCAACGCGCGCTGCATGAACGGAATGTCTTTGCGGAAACGGAAAAATTCCATGGTCTTGTTCTCCGGGACTCAGCGGGATGAACCCGGTTTCTCCGGCGTCGAGGCGCTCGACGCCGGCGTGCCTGGCGCATTGCGTCGGCGCACGGTCGGCTTCGCGCGGCCTTGCGCGCCGGCCGCGGCCTTTGCGCCCGCCTTCGGATTGGCCTTGGCGGCGGCCTTCGTGGCGGCGATGGCCTGCGCGGTGTCGGTCGCGTCGTCGTCGCTGCCGAGGCTATTGCCGGCGTAGGCGGCGCCTGCTCCCGCCGTTTGCGGACGCCACACCTGGCCGATCGACAGCGACTTCAGCTTCTTCTTGCCGCCGTACCAGAAGTTGACCACGCCGCGCGAGAAGAACACGGCCGAGAACATCGACGTCAGAATGCCGATACAGTGAACCATCGCGAAGCCGCGCACCGGACCCGAGCCGAATGCGAGCAGCGCGAGGCCGGCGATCAGCGTGGTCACGTTCGAGTCGAGAATCGTCGCCCATGCGTGCTCGTAGCCGTTCTGGATCGCCAGTTGCGGCGGCGCGCCGTGGCGCAGTTCTTCGCGCACGCGCTCGTTGATCAGCACGTTCGCGTCGATCGCCATACCGAGCGCGAGCGCGATAGCGGCGATACCCGGCAGCGTGAGCGTGGCCTGCAGCATCGACAGCACCGCGACCAGCAGCAGCAGGTTCACCGAGAGGCCGATCATCGAGATCACGCCGAACAGCATGTAGTACGCGATCATGAACACGGCGATCGCCGCGAAGCCCCACACCACCGAGTGGAAGCCCTTCTTGATGTTGTCGGCGCCGAGGCTCGGGCCGATCGTGCGTTCCTCGATGATTTCCATCGGCGCGGCGAGCGAACCGGCGCGCAGGAGCAGCGCGAGGTCGGTGGCCGCTTGCGGGGTCGGCTGGCCGGTGATCTGGAAGCGGTCGCCGAGTTCGGACTGGATGGTCGCGACCGTCAGCACCTCGCCCTTGCCGCGCTCGAACAGCACCATCGCCATCGGCTTGCCGATGTTGTCGCGCGACACGCTGCGCACCGCGCGGCCGCCGGCCGAGTCGAGACGGATGTTGACCGACGGACGCTGATGCTCGTCGAAGCCCGCCGACGCGTCGATGATGCGGTCGCCGGTGAAGATCACCTGCTTGCGCAGCAGCACCGGCACCTGGTTGCCTTGCGTGAACAGTTCGTCGCCCGGCGGTACCGGGTCGTTCGGGTTCGGATGCGTGTTGACCGGGTCGGCGAGACGCGCTTCGAGCGTCGCCGTGCGGCCGATGATGTCCTTCGCCTTCGCGGTGTCCTGCACGCCCGGCAGTTCGACCACGATGCGGTCCGTGCCCTGCTGCTGGATCACCGGCTCGGCTACGCCGAGTTCGTTCACGCGGTTATGCAGCGTCGTGATGTTCTGCTTGAGCGCGGCGTCCTGCACCGCGCGCTGCACGGCCGGCGTGAACGTGCCGACCAGCTGCACGCCGCCGTCCGCGCCGGTGTTCGGCTGCGAGGCCCACTGGAGTTCGCTGACGCTGCGGCTGAGCAGCTTGAGCGCCGCATCCGCCGTGGCCTGGTCGGCCAGATTCACCACCACCGACTGGTTTACGCGATTCACGCCGCCGTCGCGGACGTTGTTGTCGCGCAGCAGCGTGCGCACGTCCGAGGCGTCCGAATCGAGCTTCTTGTTCAGTGCGCCGGCCATGTCGACCTGCAGCAGGAAGTGCACGCCGCCGCGCAGGTCGAGACCGAGGTACATCGGCAGCGCGCGCAGCGCGGTCAGCCAGTTCGGCGAGGCGCTTTGCAGGTTCAGCGCGACGATGTACTGCGGATCGTTCGGGTCGCTATTGAGCGACTTCTGCAACAGGTCCTTCACGCGCAGCTGCGTGTCGGTGTCCGTGAGGCGCACGCGGATGTTCGCGTTGTTCTGCGAGTTGTCGAACGTGACCGCGGTCGGCTTGATCTGATTGCCGGCGAGCGCGGCTTCGACCGACGCGAGCGTCGTGGCGTCGAGCCTGACCGTCGCCTTGCCGCTCGACACCTGCACGGCCGGCGCTTCGCCGTACAGGTTGGGCAGCGTGTACACGAGGCCGATGACCAGAGCCACCAGCATCACGGCGTATTTCCAGAGGGGGTAGCGATTCATGAGTGGTCCAACGGGAAGGTTGGCTTGGATGCGATGCGTCCGGCGATGAGCGCGGGCGGTTCAGCGCGGGGAGGGCATGAACCGCCGGCGAGGCCGCGCCGGACGCGGGGAGAGCAGGCCTTACAGCGACTTGATCGTGCCCTTCGGGAGAATCGTCGTGACCGACGCCTTTTGCACGGTGATTTCCGTGCCTTCCGAGACTTCGATGCCGACGTAGGCTTCGCCCACCTTCGTCACCTTGCCGACGATGCCGCCGTTCGTCACGACTTCATCGCCCTTGGCCATCGCCGCGAGCATGTTGCGATGTTCCTTCTGACGCTTCATTTGCGGGCGAATCATGATGAAGTACAGCACGCCGAACATCAGGATCAGCGGCAGGAAGCTCATCAGGTTCGATTCGATGCCACCTGCTGCAGCGCCTTGAGCATAGGCATTGGAAATGAACGACACGTTGGTCTCTCCGTTATCAGTCAAACGAACAAAAAATCAGCCGATTATTCTACCACCGGCCGCACACGCGCCGGCACGGCGAATCGGCTTTGCGATCAACCGTTTAAAGCCGCGCCTGCGGCCCGCGTGGCGGGCCTCGGCGCGCGGCCGGCGAAAGTGAATTGTAAGTTTATGCGCGCGGCCGTGGGTGGCCGGGTGGATTCCTCAGCGGAATCAGTGTGCCGCACGATCATGACGACGGCTCGACGCCGCGCGCGCGGTCCTCGTGAAAACGCTTGCGGAATGTGTCGAACATTTTTGCGTCGATCGCGTCGCGCATTTCCTGCATCAGTTCGAGGTAGTAGTGCAGGTTGTGAATCGTGTTCAGCTGCGCGCCGAGGATTTCTCCGACCCGGTGCAGGTGGTGCAGATAGCCGCGCGTGAAGTTGCGGCAGGTGTAGCAGCCGCATTGCTCGTCGAGCGGGCGCAGCGAGTTCTTGTGCGTCGCGTTGCGGATCTTGATGTCGCCGAAGCGCGTGAAGAGCCAGCCGTTGCGCGCGTTGCGCGTCGGCATCACGCAGTCGAACATGTCGACGCCGGCGGCGACGCCCGCCACGAGGTCTTCCGGCGTGCCGACGCCCATCAGGTAGTGCGGCTTGTTGGCCGGCAGCTTTGGGCCGATGTGGTTCAGAACCCGCATCATGTCCTCCTTCGGCTCGCCGACCGACAGCCCGCCGATCGCGAGGCCGTGGAAGTTTTTCTCCGCGAGACCGGCGAGCGATTCGTCGCGCAGGTCCTCGAACATGCCGCCCTGCACGATGCCGAACAGTGCATTCGGATTGCCGAGGCGCTGGAATTCGTCGATCGAGCGCTGCGCCCAGCGCATCGACATGCGCATCGAGTCGGCCGCTTCCTTGTGCGAGGTCGGGATGTTGTTGGTCGCGTACGGCGTGCACTCGTCGAACTGCATGACGATGTCCGAATTCAGCACCTTCTGGATCTGCATCGACACTTCCGGCGACAGGAACAGCCGGTCGCCGTTGATCGGCGAGGCGAACGTGACGCCGTCCTCGGTGATCTTGCGCAGATCGCCGAGCGAGAACACCTGGAAGCCGCCCGAGTCGGTCAGAATCGGCTTGTTCCAGCCCATGAAGCCGTGCAGGCCGCCGTGCGCTCCGATCGTTTCGAGCCCCGGGCGCAGCCACAGGTGAAACGTATTGCCGAGGATGATCTGCGCGTGCATTTCCTCGAGCTCGCGCGGCTGGACCGCTTTCACGGTGCCGTAGGTGCCGACCGGCATGAAGATCGGCGTCTCGACCACGCCGTGATTGAGCGTGACGCGGCCGCGGCGCGCGAGGCCGTCGGTGCCGAGCAGTTCGAATTTGAGGCCATTCTCCGGGTGCTCGTGAGCCGCTTGTTGCAACGATGGATGACCAATGGTCATGGAGTGACTCCTGTGCTACCGGAAAACAGTCCGGCGCAAACAATGAAAACCGCCACGAGGGATCGCGGCGGCTGGGAAAACTGCCAATACGTCAAAGCAGAAGCTATGCTCGAGCCGGCTCAAACCTCGCGCCGCGTCAGCAGCATCGCGTCGCCGTAGCTGAAAAAGCGATAGCGCTCGTCGATCGCATGACGATACGCGGCGCGAATCGTCTCGACGCCCGCGAACGCCGACACCAGCATCAGCAGCGTCGACTTCGGCAAATGGAAATTCGTCACCAGCCGGTCGACCACGCGGAACCGGTAGCCCGGCGTGATGAAGATGTCGGTTTCGGCGCTCGCCGCGGCGAGCGGGTGGCCGGCCGCTTCGGCGTCGCGCGCGGCGGCTTCGAGCGCGCGCATCGAGGTGGTGCCGACCGCGATCACGCGATTGCCGCGTGCTTTGGTCGCGGCGATCCGGTCCGCGAGCGCTTGCGGCAGGTGATACCACTCGCTGTGCATCTTGTGCTCGGCGATGTTCTCGACGCGCACCGGCTGGAACGTGCCCGCGCCGACGTGCAGCGTCAGCGTCGCGCGTTCGACGCCGTGCGCATCGAGCCTCGCGAGCAGCGCGTCGTCGAAGTGCAGGCCGGCGGTGGGCGCGGCGACCGCGCCCGGATTCTGCGCGAACACGGTCTGGTAGCGGGTTTCGTCGGTCGCGTCGGGATCGTGCTCGATGTAGGGCGGCAGCGGCAGGCGGCCGTATTGCTCGATCAGCGTGAGGCAGTCGGCGGGGAAATGCAGCGTGTAGAACGGGTCGACGCGCTCGCCGACCGTGACGTCGAACGCATCCGCGAGACGGATCGTGGTGCCTGGCTGCGGGCTCTTGCTCGCGCGAATCTGCGCGAGCGCGTCGCGTTCGCCGGTCAGGCGCTCGACCAGCACCTCGATCTTGCCGCCGCTCGCCTTCTGGCCGAAGAAGCGCGCCTTCAGCACCTTGGTATCGTTGAAGACGAGCAGGTCGCCCGGCGCGAGGCATTCGGGCAGCTCGGTGAAGCGGCGGTCGATCAGGCGCGCGGCGCCCGCGGCGTCCACGTCGAGCAGACGGCTCGCGCTGCGCTCGGGCAACGCGACTTGCGCGATCAGCTCGGGCGGCAGATCGAAATCGAAATCGGAAAGCGTAAACATGCGAACGACTGGAAGCGGGTTGGGACTGATTTGGGACTGAATTGAGCCGAAGCCGGAGCCGGGCCGCTATGATGGCGGGACGCCGGAGCGGTCCGCGCGCACCCTGTGCCGCATCCCGTATGCGCCAGAGCGCGAAGGGCGGCACGACCTTTTCTTTCGACAGCAGCCGATATTGTACTTGCGAAGCAGCCCATGCCTTTGTCCGACCGCCGATTGTCCACCGCCACCCCAGACGCGGGCGCCGAGCCGCGCCGCCGCGGCGCGCGGAGCGAGGCGGGGGAAGGCGGTGCGGCGGAAGGCGGATCGCGAGGTGCGGGAGAGCGCGTGATGGCGGCTGGCCATCGTGGTACGCCTCGCGGTGAAGAAAGCGGTGAGGGGGCGGGCGATACGGCGAGTACACCGCCGGGTGGCGACGTGAAGAGCAAACCCGCCGCGAATGTCGGCATCGAGGCTGCGGCTGAAGCGGCAGGCGAGGCCGACGCCAAAGACACAGCCGAGGCCGTGGCAAAGCGCAGAACCAAAGCCAGCAGCGAGACCGGCGCCAAAGGCTCCGCCGAGGCCGCCACCAAACCCGCCGCCCAAGCCGCCTCGAAACCCGCGCTCAAAACCGCCGACAAACTCGCCAAGCTCGGCCTCACCCGCGACATCGACCTCGTGCTGCATCTGCCGATGCGCTACGAGGACGAAACCTCGCTGACGCCGATCGGCCATCTGCTGCCGGGCGGCATCGCGCAAACCGAAGGCGTCGTGTTCGACAACGAGATCGCCTACCGCCCGCGCCGTCAGCTACTCGTGAAGCTGCATGACGATGCCGGCGACGAACTCGTGCTGCGCTTTCTGAACTTCTACGGCTCGCAGGTCAAGCAGATGGCGATCGGCGCGCGGCTGCGCGTGCGCGGCGACGTGCGCGGCGGCTTCTTCGGCATGGAGATGGTGCATCCGGCCGTGCGCGCGGTCGAGGCGGACACGCCGCTGCCGCAGGCGTTGACACCGGTCTATCCGAGCACCGCGGGCGTGTCGCAGGCGTATCTGCGCAAGGCGATCGACAACGCGCTCGCGCGTACCTCGCTGCCGGAACTGCTGCCCGCGCCGGTCGCGCGCGCGTTTCTCGATCCGCTCGGCGTGCCCGGGCTGATGGACGCGGTGCGTACGCTGCATCATCCGGGCGCGCAGTCCGACGAAACCGCGCTGATCGACGGCACACATCCGGCGTGGGTGCGCATCAAGTTCGAGGAACTGCTCGCGCAGCAGATGTCGCTCAAGCGCGCCCACGACGAGCGCCGCACGCGCGCCGCGCCGGCCATGCCGCGCCGCAAGCTCGGCGACGACGCGGCGCTGGTCGCGCGGCTGCTGAAGGCGCTGCCGTTTTCGCTGACGGCGGCGCAGGAGCGCGTCGGTGGCGAGATCGCGCTCGATCTGACGCAGCCGCATCCGATGCAGCGCCTGTTGCAGGGCGACGTCGGCAGCGGCAAGACGATCGTCGCCGCGCTCGCCGCCGCGCAGGCGATCGATGCCGGCTACCAGGCCGCGCTGATGGCGCCGACCGAAATCCTCGCCGAGCAGCACGCGCGCAAGCTGCGCGGCTGGCTCGAACCGCTCGGCGTGAACGTCGCGTGGCTCGCGGGCAGTCTGAAGGCGAAGGAGAAGCGCGCCGCGATCGAAGCGGCGGCGCTCGGCACCGCGCAGCTTGTGATCGGCACGCATGCGATCATCCAGGACGCGGTCGAGTTCGCGCGGCTCGGCCTCGTGATCGTCGACGAACAGCATCGCTTCGGCGTCGCGCAGCGGCTCGCGCTGCGCGCCAAGGCGCAGAACGCCGCCGACGGCGCACGCGATTTCCAGCCGCATCAGCTGATGATGTCCGCGACGCCGATTCCGCGCACGCTCGCGATGACCTACTACGCCGACCTCGACGTTTCCACGATCGACGAACTGCCGCCCGGCCGCACGCCGATCCTGACCAAGCTCGTCTCCGACGCGCGCCGCGAAGAGGTGATCGGCCGCGTGCGCGAGGCGGCGCTGACGGGGCGCCAGGTGTACTGGGTGTGTCCGCTGATCGAGGAAAGCGAGACCTTGCAGTTGCAGACCGCGGTCGAGACCTACGAAACGCTCGCGGCCGCGCTGCCCGGACTGAAGGTCGGGCTCGTGCACGGGCGCCTCGCGCCGGCCGAGAAGGCCGCCGTGATGGATGCGTTCTCGCGCAACGAAATCCAGCTGCTGGTCGCGACGACCGTGATCGAAGTGGGCGTCGACGTGCCGAACGCGTCGCTGATGGTGATCGAGCATGCCGAGCGCTTCGGTCTCGCGCAGCTGCACCAGTTGCGCGGTCGCGTGGGGCGCGGCAGCGCCGCGTCGGTCTGCGTGCTGCTCTATACGGGACCGCTGTCGATGACCGCGCGCTCGCGTCTGCAAACGATGCGCGAAACCACCGACGGCTTCGAGATCGCACGCCGCGACCTCGAAATTCGCGGGCCGGGCGAGTTTCTTGGCGCGCGGCAGTCGGGCGCGGCGATGCTGCGTTTCGCCGATCTGCAGAACGACCAGTGGCTGATCGAGCCCGCGCGCGAGGCAGCCGCGGTGCTGCTCGAAAAATACCCCGAGGTGGTGTTGCAGCATCTCGCGCGCTGGCTCGGCGCGCGCGAGCAATATCTGAAAGCGTGATAGTGGGCGCGTGCGCGGGCTTGAAGGCGCGGGCGGGTTCGGCTTGATGGCGCGTAACGGCGCCTCGGTGCGCGCGAAGCCGTGCGTGCACCGAGGCGCACAACTGCCGCACCTAAGCGCACCTAAGCGCGAATCCGCGCGACCCAACCCCGCCAAACGCTCGCCGAAAATCCCGCAAAGGTTGGCGAACCGACCCTATAGGTGTATAACTAGAACCTATCAAACCCTCCATACTGATTGATCCCCGAATGACGCTCACCGAATTGAAATACATCGTGGCGGTGGCTCGCGAGCGCCACTTCGGCCGGGCGGCCGAAGCGTGCTTCGTTAGCCAGCCCACGCTGTCCGTGGCCATCAAGAAGCTCGAGGACGAGCTGAACGTGCAGATTTTCGAGCGCGGCACGAGCGAGGTCAGCGTCACGCCGATCGGCGAACAGATCGTCACGCAGGCTCAGCGCGTGCTCGAACAGACGCTCGCGATCAAGGAAATCGCCAAGCAGGGCAAGGACCCGCTCGTCGGCCCGCTGCGCCTCGGCGTGATCTACACGATCGGGCCGTACCTGCTGCCCACGCTCGTCAAGCAGATGATCCAGCGCGTCCCGCAGATGCCGCTGATGCTGCAGGAAAATTACACGCTCAAGCTGATCGAACTGCTCAAGCAGGGCGAAATCGACGTCGCGATCATGGCGCTGCCGTTTCCCGAAACGGGCCTGATGCTGCGCCCGCTCTACGACGAGCCGTTCGTCGTCGCGCTGCCTTCCGGCCACGCATGGGAAAACCGTCCGAAGATCGACCCCGACGACCTCAAGCAGGAAACCATGCTGCTGCTCGGCAGCGGTCACTGCTTCCGCGATCACGTGCTCGGCGTGTGTCCCGAGCTGATGCGCTTTTCGCAGAACGCCGACGGCATCCAGAAGACCTTCGAGGGCTCCTCGCTCGAAACGATTCGCCATATGGTCGCGAGCGGCGTCGGCATTACCGTGCTGCCGCGCATGTCGGTGCACGAAGTCAGGCCGCACGCGGCCGGCATCGACGCGGGCCTGCTCAGCTATGTCGCGTTCGACGAACCCGTGCCGGACCGCCGCGTCGTGCTCGCGTGGCGCAAGAGCTTCACGCGCATGCCCGCGATCGATGCGATCTGCGACGCGATCGCCGCGTGCGATCTGCCGGGCGTCAAGAAGCTCGATCTGCCGGCTGCCGTCAACTGACGGCGGGCTCCGCACCGCGCTGTCGGTGCGGATGCCCGTGTGGATGTCTCACAAACAGGGCGCAAGCCCTATCAAATAGATTAAATTAATCAAACACGAGAATTCGATAGGGTTGATATAGTTTCTTCCATGGATCGCCCGATCCCTTTATTTCATAAGGCTGAGTGCTCGGACCCGAAGCGCGGAACCCGAGGCAAGCCAGGAGGACAACACCATGCAAGCGAATTCGCAGCCCGTTCACGTTTCCACCCCTGCGCAAGCGGCTACGCCGCGTGTCGTGCCGAGTTTTCGCACGGTCGCTCTGTCGCTGCTGGTCGACCGGGTTCTGGCCGCTTGACGCGCTGGTGCCGCGCGAGCTGGCGAACCGCATCGGCGCGGGCAATTTCCCGACGTGGCGCTGCGCGATTCAGGTGATGCCGGAAGCGGACGCCGCCCACTACGCGGGTAACGTACGAACCAACGATACGAACCGGGAGCAGGATCATGATTCAGATGATGATGGCAACCATCGGCGGCCCGAGCACCGCACGCGGCATGCAGGCGCATCGACATGCGTGGATGTTGCGCAAGACGGTCGGCTGCGCGATCGTTGCGAGTGGTTTTGCGGTGATCGCCGTGCAGGCGTTGCAGCACGTTTTCGGTGGTTGAATACAGGGCTTTTTGTGCAGTTGCCCCGAACATGTCAATCAACGCAACACCGCTGTGACGGCAAGGTGAAGGCAAGTCGGCGCAGGGTGCCCGTCGGCATGACGGCGTAGCCCGGCACCTGGCTAACGCAGCGGGGTTTCACGCTACACTGTCGAACGTTTTATATCCGTTTCTGCTGACCGTCATTTGCCGACCGGTCCGTATCACTCTTCAAAGGAGTCATCATGGCCAAGAAAGAAGCTGCAGCCGTACAGCACGTCAACATCGGGATTAGCGACAAGGATCGCAAGAAGATCGCGGAAGGGCTCTCGCGTCTGCTCGCCGATACCTACACGCTGTACCTGAAGACCCACAACTTCCACTGGAACGTCACGGGCCCGATGTTCAACACGCTGCACCTGATGTTCGAAACGCAATACAACGAACTGTCGCTCGCCGTCGACGCGATCGCCGAACGCATCCGCGCGCTGGGCGTGCATGCGCCGGGCAGCTACCGCGACTTCGCGAAGCTGTCGTCGATTCCCGAAGCCGACGGCGTGCCGGCGGCCGAAGAGATGATCCGCCAGTTGGTCGAAGGTCAGGAAGCAGTGGTGCGTACCGCGCGCGCGATCTTCCCGTCGACGGAAGCCGCTAACGACGAACCGACCGCCGACCTGCTCACGCAACGCATGCAGACGCATGAAAAGACTGCGTGGATGCTGCGCTCGATGCTGGCGTAAAGCGCGTTTGAGTTGCGCCTGAGCGGCATCTGATGCCGGTGTGCGGACAACGTCCGCGTCGCGCTGCAACGAACGAGCCCCCTGCACAGGGGGCTTTGTTTTTTGCGCCGCCGTTGCGTCGCTATTGCGTCGTTCGCATGCACGCGTCGTGCGGCTCGCGTCGCACCTCGATACGCAGCCGCGCGAATCCGGGCGCGTCACGCGCATCCCGTAAAATAGCAGGACCGTGTTCGCACTTCACCGAATCCGTCCCATGTTCGCACGACTTCCCCTGTATCTGCGCCTCGTGCGCATGGACAAGCCGATCGGCAGCCTGCTGTTGCTGTGGCCGACGCTCAACGCGCTGTGGATCGCGTCCGGCGGCCATCCGTCCTGGCAGTTGCTCGTGATCTTCACGATCGGTACGGTGCTGATGCGCTCGGCCGGCTGCGCGATCAACGATTACGCGGACCGCGATTTCGACCGCCATGTGAAGCGCACCGAAAACCGTCCGCTCACCTCGGGCAAGATCAAGGCATGGGAAGCGGTGGCGCTCGCCACCGGTTTGTCGCTGCTCGCGTTTCTGCTGATCCTGCCGCTCAACGCGTTGACGAAGCAGTTGTCGGTGGTGGCGCTGTTCGTCGCCGGTTCGTATCCGTTCACGAAGCGTTTCTTCGCGATTCCGCAGGCCTATCTCGGCATTGCGTTCGGCTTCGGCATTCCGATGGCATTCGCCGCGATCCAGGATCACGTGCCGCTGCTTGCATGGGTGATGCTGCTCGCAAATATCTTCTGGTCGGTCGCCTACGACACCGAATACGCGATGGTCGATCGCGACGACGACATCAAGATCGGCATCCGCACGTCGGCGCTGACGTTCGGCCGCTTCGACGTGGCCGCGGTCATGCTGTGTTACGCGGTGACGCTCGGGATTTACGTCGGCATTGGCGTGACGCTCGGTTTCGGCGTGCTGTACTGGATCGGTTGGGCCGCGGCAGCAGGCTGCGCGATCTATCACTACACGCTGATCCGCAATCGCGAGCGCATGCCGTGCTTTGCCGCGTTCCGCCATAACAACTGGCTCGGCGGCGCGCTGTTCGCGGGGATTGCCGCGCATTACGCGGCGGCTTCGTTCTGATGCGCGTGCGCGGCGGCTGATCCGGCCGCTGCGGCTATTGCTGTTTTTCGACGCCGTAGGTGCCTGCCCTGAATCGAAGGGTGGCCACCTACGGCGTTTTTGCTTCTGCGTGACGATGTGCGGGTGGTTTCGAGCGCCAGGCCGTCGCTCTGTTTTCCGGCGGATGCCTGAGCGCCGCCCGATAGCGACCCGATCGCTACGAGATAGCTACCCGAGCATCGCATGGCCGCCGCCCCATCGCCGCCCGGCCACTTACTGCTTGCCGAACTCCTCGCCCATCTCCTTCGCACGCGCATCCGCCGCGAGCACGCCGCGCACAATCGCATCCTTGATGCCGCTCGCGTCGAATGAGGCGAGCGCCGCCGCGGTCGTGCCGCCTTTCGACGTCACGCGTTCGCGCAGCACGCCCGGCGGCTCGTCGGAATTGGCCGCCAGTTGCGCGGCGCCGGTGAAGGTCGCGACCGCGAGCGCGCGGCCCTGCGCTTCGTCCATGCCGAGCTGGCGCGCGGCTTCCTGCAGCGCCTCGATGAAATAGAACACATAGGCCGGCCCGCTGCCCGAGATCGCGGTGACCGCGTCGATCTTCGCTTCGTCGTCGAACCAGACCGTTTCGCCGACCGCACCGAGCACCTGCGACGCGAGCGCGCGGCCCGCTTCGTCGACGCTCTGCGTGGCGACGAGGCCCGTCACGCCCATGCCGATCAGCGCCGGCGTATTCGGCATCACGCGCACGATGCGGCCGTGGCCGCCGAGCCAGCGCGACATGTCGGCGATGCGGATGCCCGCGACGATGCTCACGGCCAGTTGCGACGCCTGCAGATGCGGCGCGAGTGCTTCGGCCACGCTCTTGAGGATTTGCGGCTTCACCGCGAGCACGACCGCGTCGTAGGCGGCGAGCGCGCTGTCGGCGCTCGCGCCGGTGCGGATGCCGAATTGCTCTTCGTTGCGCTTGCGCGCGTCTTCGTTCGGATCGATCGAGTACAGATCAGCCGGCGCGACGCCGCGCTTGATGAGGCCGCCGATCAACGCCGCGGCCATGTTGCCGCCGCCGATAAACGCAATTTTCATGATGGTCCGGTGAGGTTCAGATAAGAAGCGGGAATGCGACGAGGGCGCTCGCGCAGCCGCGCGCGAATGCCCGGGAAAAAGCTCAGTGCGAATAATCGCGCGCGCCGAAAATCGCGGTGCCGACGCGCACGATCGTCGCGCCTTCGAGCACGGCGGCTTCGAGGTCGGCCGACATGCCCATCGAGAGCGTGTCGAGTGCGAGCCCGTCGCCGCGCAGGCGTTCGAACAGCGCGCGCAATTCGCGATGCGGCGCGCGTTGTGCTGCGAGATCGCCGGCCGGTTCGGGAATCGACATCAGTCCGCGCAGCTTCAGCTTTGGCAGCGCGGCGATCTGCTGCGCGATTTCCGCCGCCTCGGCGATGCCGACACCGCTCTTCGACGCCTCGCCGCTGACGTTGACTTGCAGGCACACGTTAAGCGGCGCCAGGTTGTCGGGGCGCTGCTCGGAGAGCCGCTGCGCGATCTTGAGCCGGTCGACCGAATGCACCCAGTCGAAATGCGCGGCGACGGGGCGCGTCTTGTTCGATTGCAGCGGCCCGATGAAATGCCATTCGAGCGACGCGCGCAGATCGGCCAAGGCCTCGATCTTGTCGAGCGATTCCTGCACGTAGTTCTCGCCGAACGCGCGCTGGCCGGCCGCATGGGCGGCGCGCACGGCATCGGCGGGAAACGTCTTGGAGACCGCGAGCAGCCGCACGGATTGCGCATCGCGCCTGGCCGCCCGCGCGGCTTCGGCAATGCGCTGCCGCACGTCGGCGAGGTTGTGCGCGAGGTGGTGGAGCAGGTCGGACATGGAGCGAGCCGGTGTTCAGCGAAGACGATGCCCCGATTATACGGACAGCATGTGCTCGACCAGCTCGATCCAGTGCGCGACCGGCGTCGACGTGCCGCTTTGCAGATGCGCGATGCAGCCGACGTTCGCCGACACGATCACCTGCGGCTCCTGCGCCTGCAGCCGCTCGAGCTTCTGATCGCGCAGCGCGTACGAGAGACGCGGCTGCGTCAGCGAATAGGTGCCGGCCGAGCCGCAGCACAGATGGCTGTCGGCGGGCAGGCGCACGTCGACGCCGAGCGCGCTCAGCAACTGCTCGACCTTGCCGCGTATCTGCTGGCCGTGCTGCAGCGTGCAGGGCGGATGAAACGCGACCGTGTGCACCGAGCGGCGCCGCGTGATCGCGACAAGCTGTTCCTCGAACTCCGGCAGTATTTCCGCGACGTCGCGCGTCAGCTCGACGATGCGGCGCGCTTTCTCCGCGTATTCGGGATCGTGGCGCAGCAGATGCGCGTATTCCTTGACCGTCGCGCCGCAGCCCGAGGCGTTCATCACGATCGCCTCGGCGCCCTGTTCGACGTGTGGCCACCATGCGTCGATATTGGCGCGCAGGTCGTCGAGCGCTTCGTCGTGATAGCCGAGGTGCAGGCGGATCGCGCCGCAGCAGCCGGCCTCGGGCGCGACCACCGTTTCGATGCCGAGCGCATCGAGCACGCGCGCGGTCGCGATGTTGACGTTCGGCATCATCGACGGTTGCACGCAGCCCGCCAGCATCAGCATCTTGCGTTCGTGTTTCGCGGCGGGCCATGCGAGCGGGTTCTGCCGCGCGGGCACCTTGTCGCGCAGCTTTTTCGGCAGAATGCGGCGCACGCGCTGGCCGAGCCGCATCGCCGGCGTGAAGATCACGCTGTTCGGCACGACGCTCGCGAGCACGCGGCGCAGCAGCCGCTGGTTGAGCGGGCGCCTGACTTTCTCTTCGGTGAGCTTGCGGCCGATTTCGACGAGCCGCCCGTATTGCACGCCGGACGGGCACGTCGATTCGCAGTTGCGGCAGGTGAGGCAGCGGTCGAGGTGGACCTGCGTGCTGCGCGTGACCGGCGCGCCTTCGACCATCTGCTTGATCAGATAGATGCGCCCGCGTGGGCCGTCGAGTTCGTCGCCGAGCAACTGGTAGGTCGGACAGGTGGCCGTGCAGAAACCGCAATGCACGCACTTGCGCAGGATGGCGTCCGCTTCGTTGCCATCGGGCGTATTGCGAATGAAGTCCGCGAGGTTGGTTTGCATCGCGTCGCTCAGAAGTCGGGGTAGAGACGGCCGCGATTGAAGATGCGGGCCGGGTCGAAGGCGTGTTTGAGGCCGCGATGGATTTTCATCAGCGGCGTGGGCAGCGGCGTGAAGACGCCGGCGCTGCGGTCGTAGCCGTGGCCGCTGCGGAAGATCGTCGCGTGGCCGCCGGCCTGCTTCGCGCTGATGCGCACGGTTTGCGCGTCGGTGTCGGTGATCCACCAGCGCTGGCCGCCGCCCCATTCCATCAGCTGCGCGCCGGGCAGTTGCAGCGGCTCGGTGATCGACGGCAGCGCGAGACGCCACAGCGCGGCCTTCGGCGGGATCGCCGAGAAGAACGCATCGGTCTGCTCGCGCAGGCCGGCCCAGAAACGCTCGGCCTCGACCGCATCGACGACTTCGCCGTCGAGCGCCGCGCGCGCCGCCTTGACCGCGGCTTCCGCGCCCGCGAGCCGCACGGCGAGCGTGCCGTTGCGCCATGCGCTCGCGGTGATCGGCAGCGGCCGGCCGGCCCATTCGTTGAGCTTGCGGACCGCGTCGGTGCCGTTCATGTCGAACTTCAGCGTGGCTTCGGCCTGCGGCAGCGGCAGCACCTTGACCGACAGTTCGAGGATCAGTCCGAGCGTGCCGAGCGAGCCCGCCAGCAGCCGCGAGACGTCGTAACCGGCGACGTTCTTCACGACCTGGCCGCCGAAATGCAGCACCTGGCCCTGGCCGTTCATGACGACGGCGCCGAGCACGAAGTCGCGCGCCGCGCCGACGGCCGGGCGGCGCGGCCCGGAAATGCCCGCGGCGATGCAGCCGCCGAAGGTGGCCTGCGGCCCGAAGTGCGGCGGCTCGAACGGGAGCATCTGGTCGTGCTCGGCGAGCGCGGCTTCGATCTCCAGCAGGGGCGTACCCGCGCGCGCGGTGATGACGAGCTCGGCCGGATCGTAGGCGATGATGCCGCGATAAGCGCGCGTGTCGAGGATCTCACCTTCCAGCGTCTGACCGTACCAGTCTTTGGTGCCGCCGCCCCGGACGCGCAGCGCGCGTCCTTCTGCGCTGGCCGAACGCACGCGTTCGGACCAAACGGCGACGATGTCGTCCTCTTCCATGGTGTCCTGCTCGTTGTGTTTCGGTTGATTGTACCGGGCGGGGGCTCGCTGGCAACCAGGAGCGCACCCGCATCGGCAGATCGGCTGAAGGGACCGCGAAAGGCGGGGCAGGCGCTATGCAACGGAGCGCCTGCCCCGCCTTTTGCGGTGCGCGCTTCATGCGCGATGCGAGCATGAACGATGCGAGCGGTAACGGACCCTAGAAGCCGGACGCTAGAAGCGCGGCAGCTCAGGGTGGGGCAGCAGCCCGCCGCGCACATGCATCTTGCCGTATTCGGCGCAGCGCGCCCGCGTGGGAATACCCTTGTCGGGGTTCAGCAGGCCGGGCGCGTCGAATGCGCGCTTGACCGCGTGGAACGTGTCGCGTTCCTCGGGCGAGAACTGCACGCACATCGAATTGATCTTCTCGATGCCGACGCCATGCTCGCCCGTGACCGTGCCACCCAGTTCCACGCAGGCTTCGAGGATGTCGCAACCGAATTCCTCGGCGCGGTGCCACTCGTCCTTGTCGTTGCCGTTGAAGAGGATCAGCGGATGCATGTTGCCGTCGCCGGCATGGAACACGTTGATGCAGCGCAGCCGGTATTTTTTCTCCATCTCTTCGATGCGCGCGAGCAGCGGTCCGATACTGCGGCGGGGCACGGTGCCGTCCATGCAGTAGTAGTCCGGCGAAATGCGGCCGGCCGCCGGAAACGCGTTTTTGCGCCCGGACCAGAAGCGCAACCGTTCCTCTTCCGTGCGCGAAATCTGGATGCGGGTTGCACCGTGTTCGCGCAGTACCGCGGTCATGCGCACGATCTCGTTGGCGACCTCGTCGGGCGTGCCGTCCGATTCGCACAGCAGGATCGCCGCCGCGTCGAGGTCGTAGCCCGCGTTGACGAATTCCTCGACCGCGCGCGTGGCCGGCTTGTCCATCATCTCGAGGCCGGCCGGAATGATGCCCGCCGCGATGATGCCGGCCACCGCGTCGCCGCCTTTCACGACGTCGTCGAAACTGGCCATGATGACCTGCGCCGTCTGCGGCTTCGGGATCAGCTTGACTGTGACCTCGGTGACGATCGCGAACATACCCTCGCTGCCGATCAGCACCGCGAGCAGATCGAGCCCGGGCGCGTCCGGCGCGAGCGAGCCGAATTCGACGATCTCGCCTTCCATCGTCACCGCGCGCACGCGCAGTACGTTGTGCACCGTGAGGCCGTATTTCAGGCAGTGCACGCCGCCCGAATTCTCTGACACGTTGCCGCCGATCGTGCAGGCGATCTGCGAGGACGGGTCCGGCGCGTAGTAGAGCCCGTAAGGCGCCGCGGCTTCGGAGATCGCGAGATTGCGCACGCCCGGCTGCACCGTGGCGGTACGCGCATACGAGTCGACCTCGACGATTTTCCTGAAGCGCGCGAGTGACACGACCACGCCATGCCGGATCGGCATGGCGCCACCCGAGAGGCCGGTGCCCGCGCCGCGCGGCACGATCGGCACGCCGAGGCGATGGCAGATCTGCACGATGCGTTGCACCTGCGATTCGGTTTCCGGCAACGCAACCGCGAGCGGCAGACGCCGGTAAGCGGCGAGGCCGTCGCATTCGTACGCGACGGTGTCTTCCTCGCGATACAGCAAACAATGATTCGGCAACACGGCCATCAGCGCCTGCACGACTTCGCGCTGGCGCTGGGCGAGTACTTCGGCCGACAGTTCAGCGGGTGCGTTCATGTAACTTGTCTCCCCTTGCTTTTGCCGATCCGGCTCTTCGTTCGAGCCGGTTGTTTCAGGCGGCCTCGTTGCGAGCCGATTCGCTTCGAGTCACGTCGTTCCGGGTCACGGCGTTTTGAGTCACATCGTTCCGGGCCACCGCGTTTCGAGGCCGGCGCGACCGCCGCCCGATGTGGCGGCCGCCGCTTCCGGCGTGCCCGGTCTGCGTCAGGCCGCCCAGCTGAATATCTTGCCCGGGTTCATCAGATTGCGCGGGTCGAGCGCATGCTTGATCGAGCGCATCGTATCGACCGCGACGTCGCCGTGTTCCTCGAGCAGGAAGCGCATCTTGTGCAGGCCGACGCCA
This sequence comes from Paraburkholderia sp. Cy-641, assembly GCF_011752945.1. Classification (NCBI taxonomy): domain Bacteria; kingdom Pseudomonadati; phylum Pseudomonadota; class Betaproteobacteria; order Burkholderiales; family Burkholderiaceae; genus Paraburkholderia; species Paraburkholderia sp. Cy-641. The sequence continues at coordinate 69,085 of NZ_VWWM01000033.1, read as the reverse complement.
TGCTCGCCGGTGCAGGTGCCGTCCATGCGCAGCGCGCGCTGCACGATGCGATGGTTCAGGCGCTCGGCTTCTTCGAGTTCCTCGGGCTTGTCCGGGTCGATCAGGATCGCGACGTGGAAGTTGCCGTCGCCGACATGGCCGACGATCGGGCAGGGCAGCGGCGAGGCCTTCAGATCCTGCTCCGTTTCCACCACGCATTCGGCGAGGCGTGAGATCGGCACGCAGACATCGGTCGTGACCGCACGGCAGCCGGGCTTCAGTTGCAGCATCGCAAAATAGGCGCTGTGACGCGCGTTCCACAAACGGCTGCGGTCTTCGGGGCGCGTCGCCCATTCGAAACCCTCGCCGGAATTTTGCGCGGCGATGTCCTGCACGAGTTCGGCCTGTTCCTTGACGCCGGCCTCGGTGCCGTGGAATTCGAAGAACAGCGTGGGGGCTTCGCGCAGCGTCAGATTCGAGTGGCGGTTGATCGAGCGCACCGCGAGCGAGTCGACGAACTCGACGCGCGCGATCGGCACGCCGATCTGGATCGTCTCGATGACCGCGCGCACTGCATCGCCCATCGACGGGAACGCGCATATCGCGGCCGATACCGCTTCGGGCTGCGGATAAAGCCGCACCGTGATTTCGGTGATGACGCCGAGCGTGCCTTCGGAGCCGACGAAGAGCCGCGTGAGGTCATACCCCGCCGACGATTTGCGCGCGCGCGTGCCGGTTTTGATGACGAGGCCATCGGCCAGCACGACCGCGAGGCCGAGCACGTTTTCGCGCATCGTGCCGTAGCGCACGGCATTGGTGCCCGACGCGCGCGTGGCCGACATGCCGCCGATGCTCGCGTCGGCACCCGGATCGATCGGGAAGAAGAGGCCCGTGTCGCGCAGTGCTTCGTTCAACTGCTTGCGCGAGATGCCGGGCTCGACGGTGACGGTGAGGTCCTCGGCGTTGATCGACAGCACGCGGTTCATGGCCGACAGATCGATCGACACGCCGCCTTGCACCGCGAGCAGATGCCCTTCGAGCGACGAGCCGTTGCCGTACGGAATGATCGGCACGTCGTACTGGCCGCATAGCTTGACGGCGGTTTGCACGTCTTCGGTCGTGTGCGCGAAGACGACGGCGTCGGGCAACTGGGGATCGAATGGCGATTCGTCGCGGCCATGATGCGCGCACACGGCTTCGGCAACCGACACGCGTTCACCGAACGCGGCTTTGAGCTGGTTCAGCAGTTCGGCGGGAAACGGCCGGCGCAGCGGGGCCGGCGGCACGGGATGGTTCACGCATGTCTCCTGTCGAACGGAGTGGGCGGCTTGGCGGTCGACCCGAGTGGTGCCTGCGGTTGGCCGAAGTGAGCGCTCTCGCGCGTCATTCGGTTCCCGGCGAAGCTCCTGCTTCGGTTTCATGCAAAGCGCTTACTCCGATTTCATGAAAGATTTTTGAGGGCACGGCTTATGTGTGCCGCATTCATTTCATTTTACGCCGATCGTCCGTGGGCCGGCACCGGTCCGCGCTCGGCTCGGCTTCCCGGCTCATATAATGGCGGCGATTTCGCGATGCGAGCAATATGGATAAACGTGGTGGGCGTATCGCCACTGAACGTATGGGGGACATCATGGGCAACCGCCTGAGCAAGATCGCCACTCGCACCGGCGATGACGGCACCACCGGTCTCGGCGACGGCCGCCGCGTGCGCAAGGACAGCGCGCGCATTGCCGCGATCGGCGATGTCGACGAACTCAATTCGCAACTCGGCGTGCTGTTGTGCGAGAGCCTGCCCGACGGCGTGCGCGCGGCGCTGGTGGCGATCCAGCACGATCTGTTCGATCTGGGCGGCGAGCTCTGCATTCCCGGCCACACGATGATTACCGAGCGGCATCTCGCCCAGCTCGACGGCTGGCTCGCCGACTACAACGCCGCATTACCGCCGCTGAAGGAATTCATTCTGCCCGGCGGCTCGCGCGCCGCAGCGCTCGCGCATGTGTGCCGCACCGTCTGCCGCCGCGCCGAACGCGCGATCGTGGCGCTCGGCGAGCATGAGGCAATCAACGCGCCGCCGCGTCAATATGTGAACCGGCTGTCCGATCTGCTGTTCGTGCTCGCGCGCGTGCTCAATCGCGCGGATGGCGGCACCGACGTGCTATGGCAGCACGATCGCGGCACGCATTGAGTGCAATTGAGCGAATGGTGCGCGGGTGCGCATGGCATCAGGCACCGGGCCCCGCGTTAGCCGATCGCGAGCGTAACCGGCTTGCCGATGCGGCTCATCATTTCGACGAGCGTGTCGATCGTGAACTTGGTGGTTTTCTTGTTGACCACGTCGGATACGCGCGGGCGCGACACCATCAGAATTTCCGCCGCCTCGGCCTGCTTCAGATGATGCTGTTCGATCCAGCTCGACAGCTCGGTCATGAGCTGCTCCTTGAGCAGGCGCGTGTCGTTGATCTGCTTTTGCGACGCCGCGTGCAGGCGCTTCGCTTCTTCGGCGGAAAAGCCGAGTTCGAGAAACAGATTCGCACCGGGTTGGGTGACGTGGCGAATGCGGGTGTCGGTCGTCATTGATAAGGTTTCCTATCGTTAATGATCGCGCGGTAGCGCATCTCGGCGATCTTTTTGTCTCGCGGCCCGAGCTTCTGCGTTTTCTTCTGAAAACAATGCAGCACGTAGATCGCTTCGACAAACTTACTCACATACATCACGTGAAAAATGCCGTCTTCGTCTTTGATGCGGATTTCGCGCGTTCCGGTGCCGATCGAGTCGAACGCTTTCCAGTCGTCGGGGTCGAGTCCCGCCTGAATCTTGTGCAGTTGAAACCCCGCGCGACGACGTGCTTCAGCGGGAAAGGCGAGCAGATCGCGCAAGCTCGAACCTAATCAGCGAATTTCTTTTTCCTGCTCCATAACCGCTTTTGTGTATAAAATATTGTACGAGCCATCCAGCCCGGTCAAGTCCGTTTGCATGCCTCTGAGTCAGGTACGCACGCGTTGCGAAGGCGTCACATGCAAGCGGACAACGAGCTGTTACGGTACAGAGGCGGCGCGCGCAGCACCATCGTCCGTTCGGCCAATAAAAAACCCGGTTCGAAGCCGAACCGGGTTTTCTACGGATGACTGACGAACTGCCGGAGCAGCGGCGCGGCAGGCGTTCAGTTGCCGCTGCCGCGTGCCACGCGGCGCTGCCTGACGGCTTCGGCGAGACCTTCGAGCACCGTGACGCTTTCGTCCCAGCCGATGCACGCATCGGTAACGCTCTGGCCGTACGTGAGCGTGCCGCCTTCCTGCAGATCCTGGCGGCCCGCCACGAGGTGCGACTCGACCATCACGCCGACGATCCGCTCGTCGCCCGCGGCGATCTGGCGGCCGATGTCCGCGCACACCGGAATCTGGTTCTCGTGCTTCTTCGAGCTGTTCGCGTGGCTCGCGTCGATCATCAGGCGTGCGGCGAGACCTGCCTTGCCGATGTCGGCGCAGGCGGCGTTGACGCTGTCGGCGTCGTAGTTCGGCGCCTTGCCGCCGCGCAGGATCACGTGGCAATCCTCATTGCCGGCCGTCGACACGATCGCCGAGTGGCCGCCCTTCGTGACCGAGAGGAAATGGTGCGGCTGCGAGGCGGCCTTGATCGCGTCGACGGCGATCTTCACGTTGCCGTCCGTGCCGTTCTTGAAGCCGACCGGGCACGACAGTCCCGAAGCCAGTTCGCGGTGCACCTGCGACTCGGTGGTCCGCGCGCCGATCGCGCCCCACGAGATCAGATCGGCGATGTACTGCGGGCTGATCATGTCGAGGTATTCGGTGCCGGCGGGCAGGCCGAGTTCGTTGATGTGCAACAGCAGCTCGCGCGCGGCGCGCAGGCCGTCGTTGATCTTGAAGCTGTTGTCCATGTGCGGATCGTTGATGAGGCCCTTCCAGCCCACCGTCGTGCGCGGCTTTTCGAAGTACACGCGCATCACGACTTCGAGTTCGCCGGCGAAGCGCTTGCGCTGTTCGATCAGACGTCCTGCGTATTCGATCGCGGCCTTCGGATCGTGAATCGAGCACGGGCCGATCACGACGATCAGGCGGTCGTCCATGCCATGCAGAATGCGATGCATCGCGTTGCGCGAGTCGTAGATCACGTTGGAGACCGACTCGTCGCACGGGAATTCGCGAATCAGGTGAGCGGGCGGCGTGAGTTCTTTCAATTCGCGGATGCGGACATCGTCGGTGTTGTGCGGGGGCATGGGGTTCTCCTGAATCGGTTCGTAGTTCGTAGCGTGTTCGCGTGAGTAGCGGGTGTCAAAGTTCGTCTGGAAGCAAGGCTTCAAAAGCGTGAGGCGAAAAAAAACCGCCAGGCTGGCTGGCGGTTTTTCGGGAATTCTTGGTGTCCTGCGTGCACTAACACCCCTCTCGATCCGCCAGCGGTCTGAGATACCAAAAAAAGTAAAAATAAAACTTGGCGGACATGGCGAGGTGAAATGCGTTGCTGGTCAAAAAAGGTGAGTGACTTTATAACCCGGTACAGGCTCGCTTGACAAGCATGGGCCTATAAAAATGCGGGTAATCCGCACGTTTCGCACTTTTTTCGCACGAAACGTGCATGACTTGCAGAATCAGGCGGTGCCGCCGACCGTCATGCGCTCGATGCGCAGCGTCGGCTGGCCGACGCCCACCGGCACGCTCTGGCCTTCCTTGCCGCACACGCCGACACCCGAATCGAGCTTCATGTCGTTGCCGATCATCGTGACGTACTTCAGCGATTCCGGGCCGCTGCCGATCAGCGTCGCGCCCTTGACCGGATACGTGATCTTGCCGTTCTCGATCATGTAGGCCTCGGAAGCCGAGAACACGAACTTGCCGTTCGTGATGTCGACCTGGCCGCCGCCGAAGTTCACCGCATAGAGGCCGTTCTTCACGGACGCGAGAATTTCCTGCGGGTCCTTGTCGCCGTTCAGCATGTAGGTGTTGGTCATGCGCGGCATCGGCAGCGCCGCGTACGATTCGCGCCGCGCGTTGCCGGTGACCGGCATCTTCATCAGGCGCGCGTTCAGCGTGTCCTGGATGTAGCCCTTCAGGATGCCGTCCTCGATCAGCGTCGTGCATTGGGTCGGGTTGCCTTCGTCGTCGATGTTGAGCGAGCCGCGGCGGTTCGGCAGCGTGCCGTCGTCGACCACGGTGACGCCCTTCGCGGCGACCTGCTCGCCGATGCGTCCCGCGAACGCCGACGAACCCTTGCGGTTGAAGTCGCCCTCGAGCCCGTGGCCGATCGCCTCGTGCAGCAGCACGCCGGGCCAGCCCGGGCCGAGCACGACCGTCATCGCGCCGGCCGGCGCCGGCCGCGCGTCGAGATTGACGAGCGCCGCATGCACCGCGTCGTCGACGTAGCGCGACAGCACTTCGTCGGTGAAATAGCCGTAGTCGAAACGCCCGCCGCCGCCGCCGCTGCCGATTTCGCGGCGGCCGTTCTGCTCGGCGATCACGGTGACCGAGACGCGCACGAGCGGCCGGATGTCGGCCGCGAAGCCGCCGTCGCTGCGCGCGACGAGCACCACGTCGTATTCGCCGGCGAGGCCCGCCATCACCTGCTGGATGCGCGGATCGCGGCCGCGCGCCATTTGTTCGATGCGCTCGAGCAGCTTGACCTTCGCGGTCGCGTCGAGCGAATGGAGCGGATCGGACGGCAGGTACAGATCGCGCCCGGCGATGCCGGTCAGCGACGAGGCCACCTTGATTTTCTGCTTGCCGCCGCCCGATCTGGCGATCGCGCGCGTGGCGATGGCCGCCTGGCGGATCGCCTCGGGCGAAAGGTCGTCCGAGTAGGCGAACGCGGTGCGGTCGCCCGACACGGCGCGCACGCCGACGCCCTGATCGATGCTGAAGCTGCCCGACTTCACGATGCCTTCCTCGAGGCTCCACGCTTCGCTGCGGGTTGCCTGGAAGTAGAGATCCGCGTAGTCGACGCGGTGCGTGAAGATTTCGGCGAGCGTGCGCGTGAGCAGCGACTCGTCGAGACCATAGGGCGTGAGGAGAATGTCCTTGGCGGCGGCGAGATTACGGATACCGGGTTCGATGATGTTCATGCGAAATATGTTCTGCTCGATACGAGGGGGGCGGGGAGCGCCTGAGCCACCATATGCGTGGCGGGCGCCGCAGTTTCAATGTCGGATTCAGGTCAGCACGCGATGACGCCAGGCCGGCAGGCTCTGCCGCACTTCGTCGATCCGCGCGCGTTCGAGGTTGCCGGCGACCACGCCGGCGCCTTCGTCGCGCACCGCGACGATCTCGCCCCACGGGTCGATCAGCATGCTGTGGCCCCAGGTGCGGCGGCCGTTCTCATGTTTGCCGCCTTGCGCCGCGGCGAGCACATAGCACTGGTTTTCGATCGCACGGGTGCGCAGCAGCAGCTCCCAGTGCGCGCGGCCGGTCGTGTAGGTGAAGGCGGACGGCACCACGATCAGCGCGCAGTCGCCCATGCGCCGATACAGCTCCGGAAAGCGCAGATCGTAGCAGACCGACAGGCCGACCCGGCCGAACGGCGCCTCGAAGCCGCGTACCTCGGTGCCGGGGCGGATCGTGCGCGCTTCGTCGAACGATTCTTCGCCCTTCTCGAAGTTGAACAAGTGAATCTTGTCGTAGCGCGCGGCTTCGTTGCCGTGCGGGTCGAACACGAGCGTCGTGTTCAGCACGCGCGAGGCTTCCGGCGCGGTGAGCGGCAGCGTGCCGCCGATCACCCAGAGCTTGTGGCGGCGCGCCGCGTCGGCGAGAAAGCGCTGGATCGGGCCGTCCTGGTAGGGCTCGCGCACGGCGAGCTTGTCGGTGTCCTTGAAGCCCATGAAGCAGAAGTATTCGGGCAGCAGCACGAGTTGCGCGCCGTCGTCGGCGGCTTCGGCGATCAGGCGTTCCGCGTCGGCGAGATTGCGCACGCGATCGGGCGTGCTGACCATCTGCAGCGCGGCGACCCGGAAGGGGCTGATGAAGGAGCCGCCGGATGCCGCGGCGGACGGCGATGAAGAGACGTGTGTTTCGCTCATGAGCGTGTCGAAAGGCTCCCGGCACAGCGGCGGTGCGAACCGCGGACGCCGCATGCGTCGTTCAGGGCGGGCTCGAACGCGGCTCAGGGCGCTTCCACGGTCGAAGCCGGAGCGTCCATCTTACCCCGTTCGGTCGTCACTCGCTCGATGTGCGGTTTCGCCCACGAGCCCGTGATCGTGTACTCGCGCGCGAACACGTGCGACACCCCGTGGGTGAGCGCGATATCGGCGATCAGCGCGCCGAGGCCGATCAGCGGATTGACGACCGTCGCGGCGATCACCGCGGAGCCCGCGCTGACGGTCGGCACGACGTGCAGGTGCAGGTCCTGGGTTTTCTGCGCGATGTCGACCGAGCCGGCCATCTCGGCGCGCGCCGGCGCGGTCACCATTCTGAAGTTGTCGGTGCGGGCGATGCCGTCGTGAATCTGCGCGGTGCCGGTCACGCTCGAAAACGGCAGCCCTTCGCCGATCACGTCGCGGAAATCGAGCGTGGCGATGCGCGCGAGGCTTTGCAGGCTCAGCACGCCGAGCAGCGTTGCGACGCCCGGATCGATCTTGAGAATCTGGCCGTGACGCAGATCGAGCGCGAGGTTGCCGTTCAGCGTCGAATAGTCGATCCTCGCCGGACCGCCTTGCCAGGCGGCCTTGCCCGCCAGCGAACCGCTGCCGCCCTTGAGCGTCTTCGGCAGGCCGAGGCGTTCGAGCAGCGCGCCGGCATCCTTGATGTCGAGCTTGAAATCGAACACGGTGCGGCGCGGCGTGGTTTCGTCGGCGGAACTGGCGAGTTCGGTCGAGGTGCGCCAGTTCGCGGTCGCGCTTAGTGTCGCGGCGGGATTGGTGACGTCGAACTTGTCGAGTTGCCAAACCGGCACGCCGTTTTCCTCGAAGTTGTGCGCGTCGACTTCGAGTTTGCCGATGTTGCGGTCGCGCACGATCAGCTCGTTCACGACCAGATCGATCGACGGCATGTTTTGCGCGGGCGCCGACATCGCCGGGCCGAGCAGATCCTTGTCCGCGACCGACGGAATTACGACGCGCGCAAAGCGCGCCTGCAGCGAGCCCGGCGAGTCGCGGGTCGCGCCCGGTAGCCACGACACGTGGCCCGACACCTGGTTCGAGGCGATGTTCGCCTGCCAGGTGCGGTCCGCGCGCGATGCGCCGACGATCACGTTGTCCCAGTGGCGCTTGAGCAGCGTCAGCGTGTCGACGTGCAACGCGAAGCGGCTCGGCAGGAATTGCGTGAGCGCGGGGTTGGGCTGTGGCGGCGCGGCGGCCGGAGTGGGCGCCGCGGTGCTTGTGGCGGCAGCATTGGCGTTTGCTGCGGGCGCGCCGGCGCTGCCGTTGTTACGCAATTGCGCGAAGAGCAGGCGCCACGCGTCGGCGTCGAATTCCTTGAGATCGACCGCGGCGACCACGCCGTCGGCCGGCAGCTCCGCCGGCCGGTTCACGCCGACCGCGCCGCGCACGACCGCCGGCGGCGTATTGGGCTGCACCTTCGGCGCGTAGCGCAGCAGGTACGTGGCGGCGATCGGCCCGAACGCGAGGTCGGCGCGTTCGAGACCGGCGTCGCCGGGCGTCGTCGCCGGGCTGACGGTGAAGTGCAGCGGCATCGGCGTGCCGAGCGGCTTGTCGAACGGCGCCGGGAAATCGAGCGCGAGGCCGCTCAGGTCGGAATCGGCGCTGACCTGCGGCAGGCTTCCCTTCGCGCCGTTCACCTTCAGCGCATAGGGCGCGCTGCCGCTCAGGCGCGTCAACACCTGCCCGGCCGGGCCATGCAGATCGAGCCCGCGCGCGGCATCGACGGCAATGTGGCCGTTCAGCGAGAGCGCGTACGTGCCGTTCTGGCGCAAGCCGCCGTTCGCGTGCAGGTCGCCGCCGAGGAACTGCGCGGAGAGCCGCTCGACCTCGGCCGTGTGCTCGGTGAAGCGCACCCGGCCGTTCAGTTGCGACAGCGGCGGCACGTTGTTCATGCTCAGGCGGTTATCGAGGAAGCCGAGCGCGCCTTCCACGCCGATATGCGGCTTGGGCGTGCGCGGGATCGTCAGCTTGAGCGCGAGCGATGCGGCGCCGTCGGCGCGGATTTTCTCGGTCTGGTGCCGCGCCATGATGCCGAGCGAGCTGTCGTTCACGTAGTCGAGCATGTCGGCGAGCGGGCCGCGGCCATTGCCCTGGATGACCAGGTTCGAGCTTTTCGTGCCGAGGTCGGCGATTCTGCCACGCACGCCGGTGAGCGCGACGCGCTTGTAGCGTCCGCGCTCGATGTCGAAGCGCAGCACGTTCTGCTTCAGTTCGAACACGCCGTCGATGTCGTCGAGCGCCGGCCACAGGTTCGGCGTGCCGTTCCTCATGTTGCGCGGCGGGTAGGGCGTCGGGTCGAAGCGGCCGCCCCGGAACGGCGCGACGATATGGAAGATGCCGGCGGCGGGATCGCGCGAATAGGGGAACTGGGTCAGGTCGCCGTGCACTTCGATCGTGGCGCCGCGCGAGATGCCCGCCTGCAGTCCGTGGCCCAGATAGATGCGCAGCTTCTCGCTGACGGAGGTCGGCAGATAGCGCACGATGCGCGTGACCTGCGCGCGCTGGAAGTCGGCCTTGAGGTCGAGCGAGCCGCGGCCGTGGCCGGGGTTGCTGTAATTGGCGGCGGCGGTGGCCGCGACGTCGGCGTTGGAGACCGCGACGTCCGCGAGCTTGAGGCTGAAGGCCGGCCGGTTGTCGCCCGGCGCCTTCGCGCCCATGACCCAGTCGGCGCGGGCGTGCAGCCGGTCGAGCTTCAGGCGCGGATCGTCGAACACGCCCGGCAGCGTAATCGCCACGTTCGAGGTATCGAGCAGTGCATGGCCGCCTTTCTCGTCGGCGTCGACGTTGCCCCACAGGTTTTCGATGCCCGGTATGCCGGCGCGCGGATGGCCGCGCGGCGTGAGCCCCGGCCCCGGCTCCTGGGCGGCGAAGCTGATGCCCTGCAGATCGCCCTTGAAGCGATAGCGCTCGATCGGCTCCGCGCCGGCCGGCCGACGGTCGCTGCCTACCTCGCCGGATTCCGGCTTGCCGCGCTCCACTTCGATCACGTAGTTGGCGACGAGCCCGCGCGGATTGATGCGCACGAGCCCGTTCAGGAAGCGCCGCGGCAACGGCAGCGCGCGGCTGAATTCGGCGAGGATGCCGAGGTCGACGTGATCGCCGCTGACGCCGAGCAGTTGCCCGTGCTGCTGCGTCGCGGCCCGGAACCGGCCATCGAGCGTGTGGAACTGGAGCAGGCGCGTGAGCGGCGTGCCGTCGTCGAGCGGCGGCTGGCCGAGTTCGGCGCTCAGGTCCGAGAGCTGCAGTCGGTAGTCGCCTTCGGTGGCTTCGACGTGCCACAGGAAATGGGCGACCGGCACGAGCAGCCGCGGCTGGGTCGGCCGCACGCGCAGCGCGATGTCGGTGCCGTTGAGCCGGCCGCCCGCCGCCGTCATGCGGCCGTCGGAGAAGTCGATCCAGATGGCGTTGTCGATGCGGCCGGCGAACGTCTCGATCGGGAATTTGATGTAGCGCGCGAGCGTCGGCAGATCGACGGTGCCGGTCGAGATGTACGCCTGGCCTTTCCAGTTGATCGGCTTGCCGATCTCGGAAAGCGGCGCGTGCCGGAAGTGCGTGCGGAAGTCGAGCGGCCCCTTCAGCACCTGGCCGTCGGGCGGCGCCTGCAGCGCCATGCGGTGGTCGTAGCCGTCGTTGAGGATCGCGATGCGGATGTCGCGCAGCGCGAGTTCCGGCGCCTCGCGCAGCGCGTCGCGCCAGCGCAGCACGCCGCCGCGCACGACGATCGCCTGCTGGCGCAGGAGCCAGGTGGAAAGCGCGTCGTTGCCGCTATGCCGGGTCGGCACCGGCACGCCCGCGACCGACAGCACGCCGTCGTCGCTGCGCGCGACCAGCACGTCCGGCTGATCGACGATCAGGCTCGACAGCGCCGGTTGGAACTGCCACAGCGAGCGCCATGAGACCGTCGCGGTTGCGTGCGGAATCGTCAGCGCGGCGTGGCCGTCGCGATCGCGGATGACCAGGTTCGTGACGTCGAGGCCCGGCTGGAAGCCGCTCCAATGCGGCGCGAGCCGCCCGATGGTGAATTGCGTGCGCAGCTTCTCGGAGACCACCGCTTCGATGCGCGGCCGGAACATGTCGATGCGCGGCAGCACCACGTAGCGCAGGCCGAGGAACAGCCCCGTGGCGATGAAATAGAGGACGAGCGCGAGCGAGAGGACCACCCGCAAGATCCGGCGCAGCACGACGTGGTCGCTTCCGCTCGCGTGCCGGAGCTGCTCGGTGGCGTGCGGGTCGACGGATTCGTTTCGCTCGGACATGCTGCGTCGGCTGGGCGTATGGTAGTTTTGCGGATTAACTATGGAATGTAACACACGGAAAAGCGTCGGCGGACCTCCTGCAAACCCTGTCCGCGTGCCGCTTTGCGGCTGCCGCCGGCCGGTCCGGCAAGGCCTTGTGCGCGCTTTTCGAAGCGTTCCCTTCCGTGTGCCGCCATGCATCGAAACAACACCGGACAACGCCAACCAGCAACGAGCGAGCCTGATTCTTGATGACTGACGCCACTCTCCTGAGTTCCAGCTATTCCCGCTATGCGGCGCGTGCCGCCGCGGCCCGTCCGCAACTCGTCGAGCACGTGAACGCGCTGGCCGCCGTGCCGCTCACGCGCGAGCGCATCGATGCCCGTCTCGACGCGTTGTGCGCCGGGGCGGCCGGTCCGGCCGGCGCGCCGCTCGGCGAGGAAGCGCTGAAGAAAGCGCTGCGCCAGTTGCGCACCGAGGTGTTCTGCGCGGTGATGGAGCGCGATCTGGCTGGCGAGGCCGACATCGCCGAAGTCACGGGCGCGATGACCGATCTCGCGGAAGCGACGATCCAGCGCGCGCTCGCGGTGCTCACCGCCGAGCTCGAAGCGCTCTACGGCGAGCCGCGCGGCCCGCAGGGCGAACGGCTCACGCTCGGAGTGGTCGGCATGGGCAAGCTCGGCGGGCGCGAGCTGAACGTGTCGTCGGATATCGATCTGATCTTTGTCTATGAGGACGACGGCGAGACGGCCGGCGGCCAGCGCTCGCCGCTCGCGACCCAGGAGTTCTTCACGCGCCTCGGCAAGCGCCTGATCGGCGCGCTCGCCGAAGTGACCGCCGACGGCTACGTGTTTCGCGTCGACATGCGCTTGCGGCCGAACGGCGATTCGGGGCCGCTCGTGTGCAGCCTCGGCATGCTCGAAGAGTATTTCTACGTGCAGGGCCGCGAGTGGGAACGCTATGCGTGGATCAAGGGCCGGCTCGTGTCGGAAGGCGGGAGCGCCGCGGCGCAGCGGCTCTCGAAGCAGCTCGACGCGATCGTCACGCCGTTCGTCTACCGGCGCTATCTCGACTTCGGCGTGATCAGCGCGATTCGCGCGCTGCATCTGCAGATTCGCCAGGAAGCGCAGCGCCGCGCCTCGATGCGGCCCGACAAGGCCGACGACATCAAGCTCGGACGCGGCGGCATCCGCGAAATCGAATTCAGCGCGCAGGTGTTCCAGCTGATTCGCGGCGGCCAGGACGCGGGCTTTCGCGTGCGGCCGACGCTCGCCGTGCTGCGCCATGCGGCCACGCATGGGCTGATGGACCCGGCGGTGTGCGTGAAGCTGTCGCAGGCGTACCGCTTTCTGCGCGAGCTCGAACACCGTCTGCAATACCGCAACGACGCGCAGACCCATGCGATGCCGGTCGATCCCGAAGACCGCGCGGCACTGGCCCGCGCGATGGGCTGCGACGATTACGCGGCGTTGATGGCAAAGCTCGACGCGCATCGCGAATTCGTCGAGCAGCAGTTCGACCAGATTTTCGCCGACAAGGTGAGCGGCCGCGACGGCTGCGCGGCCCCCGAAGATGGCGCGGCCGCGTGGGTCTGGAGCAGCGCGCTCGCCGACGACAGCGCCGACGACGCGCTGCGCGCGCGCCTGATCGAGCTGGGCGTGGCCGAGCCCGGCGATCTGCTCGCGCGGCTGCAAGGGGTGTGGCGCTCGTCGCGCTACATGGGCCTGAACGAGCGCAGCCGGCAGCGCTTCGACATCGTCGCGCAGCGCGCGCTCGAAGCCGCGCGCACGCTCGAACCGCCCGAGCGGCGCGGCAATACTGTCGCGCGCTTTTTCGATCTGCTCGAAGCGGTGAGCCGGCGCGGCGCCTATCTCGCGCTGCTGACCGAATATCCGCAGGCGCTGCACCAGGTGCTGTCAGTGCTCGGCGGCTCGCGCTGGGCGGCGGGCTATCTGATCCGCCATCCGCAACTGCTCGACGAACTGCTCGACGGCGAGGCGATCAACAGCCCGTTCGACTGGGCCGAGTTCAAGCGCGGCTTGCGCCTGCGGCTCGCGGCCGCCGACGGCGTGGAGCAGCAGATGGACCTGCTGCGCCACGCGCACCATGCCGAGGTGTTCCGCATTCTGCTGATCGATCTGGCCGGCAAGCTCTCGGTCGAGCACGTGAGCGACCGCCTCTCCGAGCTGGCCGACGCGGTGCTCGACGTGACGCTCGAAGCGGTCTGGAAGCAACTGGCGAAACGGCATCGCGACGAGCCGCGCTTCGCGGTGATCGCGTACGGCAAGCTCGGCGGCAAGGAACTCGGCTACGCGTCCGACCTCGACCTGATCTTCCTCTACGACGATCCCGACGATGCCGCCGCCGACGTCTACGCGACCTATACGCGCCGTCTGATTACGTGGCTCACGACCGCGACCGGCGCCGGCACGCTGTTCGACATCGACCTGCGGCTGCGGCCGAATGGCGAGTCGGGTCTGCTTGTCACCGATCTCGACGCGTTTCGCCGCTACCAGCTGCGCGAGGGCGACGCCGCCAACACCGCATGGGTCTGGGAGCACCAGGCGCTCACGCGCGCGCGCTACTGCGCGGGCGACGCCGAAATCGGCGCGAAGTTCGAGGCGATCCGCGAACAGGTGCTGACGACGCCGCGCGAGGCGGCGCCGCTCGCGAAGGAGATCGTCGAGATGCGCGAGCGTGTCGCGGCCGGGCATCCGAACCATACGCCGGAACTGTTCGACCTCAAGCACGATCGCGGCGGCATGGTCGATATCGAATTCACGGTGCAGTACTGGGTGCTGCTGCATGCGGCGAGCGATCCCGAGCTGATCCGCAACACCGGCAACATCGCGTTGCTGCGCGAAGTGTCGCGCTTCGGGCTCATGAGCGAGGCCGAAGCGGAGACGGTCGGCGCCGCGTATCGCACCTATCGCAAGCTGCAGCACACGCTGCGGCTCGACGGAATGGAGAAGGCGCGGGTCGATCCGGTGCGCGTGAATACCGAGCGGGCGGCGGTGCTGGCGTTGTGGAAGAGGGTATTGGGGTGAGGGCGCGCGGCCATGTCGGCCCCCTCACGTCCGACTTACGCCGCCAGCATTTCCTTCGCGTGCTTGCGCGTGGTCGCGGTGATTTCGAGACCGCCTAGCATGCGCGCGACTTCCTCGATGCGGCTCGCCTTGTCGAGCGAGGTCACGCTGCTGATCGTGCCGCCCTTGCCGTTGCCGGTCTTCGCCACCTGGAAGTGGTGATCGCCGCGCGCGGCGACCTGCGGCAAGTGGGTGACGCACAGCACCTGGCGCGCGTGACCGAGCTGATGCAGCAGCCGGCCGACCACTTCGGCGACCCCGCCGCCGATGCCGGTGTCCACTTCGTCGAAGATCAGCGTCGGTGTCGGGCTCGCCGCGCTTGCGATGACCGCGAGCGCAAGGCTGATACGCGCGAGTTCGCCGCCCGAGGCGACCTTCGCGAGCGGCCGCAGCGGCACGCCGGCGTGCCCGGCCACGCGGAACTCGATCTGCTCGAGCCCATGCGCGCCGCCTTCGGGCAGCGGCACGAGCGCGACCTCGAAGCTGCCGCCCTTCATCGACAGTTCCTGCATGCCGGTCGTGACCGCTCCGCCGAGCGCCTTGCCCGCTTTCGCGCGCGCTTTCGAGAGTTTTTTCGCCTCGGCGAGGAAGGCTTCTTTCGCCTGGGCTTGCGCGGCGCGCAGGCCGTCGAGGTCGGCGGCGGCGTCGAGCGCGGCCAGTTGCGTGCGCCGTGCCGTGTGTTCTTCGGGGAGCGTTTCCGGTTGCAGGCGGAATTTGCGCGCGGCCGAATGCAGCGCGTCGAGACGCTTGTCGACCTGCGCGAGCCGGTCGGGATCGAGTTCGAGCCGCTGCGCGTAATGGCTTAGCGAATACGCCGCTTCCTGCAACTGGATTTCCGCCGGTTCGAGCGCAGCCAGCACGTCGTTGAGCGCCGGGTCGATCTCCGCGAGGTCGCGCATTTTCGAGACGATCGAGCCGAGGTGCGCGATCATCGCCTCGTCCGATTCGGACAGCGCGCCGAGCGCGCCCTGCACGCCGTCGATCAGATTCGCGGAATGCGACAGCCGCTTATGCTCGGTGTTGATCTCTTCCCATTCGCCGGGCTGCGGCGCGAGCTTGTCGAGCTCGGCGAGCTGCCAGGCGAGCCGTTCGCGCTCCAGTTGCAGTTCGCGGTCGCGCGTCTGCGCATGCTCGACCGCCTGGACCTTCTCGCGCCATGTGCGCCATGCGCGTGTGACCGTGGCCGAGATGTCCGAAAGACCCGCGTGCGTGTCGAACAGCTCGCGTTGCGCGTCCGGACGCATCAGCAACTGGTGCGCGTGCTGGCCGTGAATGTCGACGAGCATTTCGCCGACTTCGCGCAGTTGCGCAAGCGTCGCCGCCGTGCCGTTGATGAACGCTCGCGAACGGCCGTTTGCGTCGACCACGCGCCGCAGCATTACCGTGCTGCCATGCTGGCCGTCGTCGGCCTCGGCCGCGCCGAGCGCCTGCGCGTCGAGCCATGCGTCGACCTGCGCGTGCGTCTCGAATTCGGCGGTGATGTCGGCGCGGCTCTCGCCCGTGCGCACGACGTTCGCATCGGCGCGCGCGCCGAGCGCGAGCGCGAGCGCATCGATCAGGATCGACTTGCCGGCGCCGGTTTCGCCCGAGAAAACGGTAAAGCCGCCGTCGAATTCGAGGTCGAGCGCGGCGACGATCACGAAGTCGCGTATCGAGAGATGGCGAAGCATGGAAGTCGTCTGGTGAGCTTGGGGTTCAGGTGTCAACCACGGCGGCGGGCGCGCTCGAATAGGGCAGCGCCGCTCAGGATTTGGAGTCTTCTTCGTGCGACGGGTACTCGTGCCAGTGCAGCTTCTTGCGCAGCGTCGCGTAATAGCTGTAGCCGACCGGATGCAGCATCGGCACCGTATGGCGCGAGCGGCGCACCTCGATCGTGTCGCCGAGCGCGAGCGAGGTGAACGACTGCATGTCGAAATTGACGTTCACTTCGCGGCCGGAAACGATCTGGATGCTCACCTTCGAGTCGTCCGGCAGCACGATCGGCCGGTTCGACAGCGCATGCGGCGCGATCGGCACGAGCACGAAACCCTGCAGTTGCGGATGCAGGATCGGCCCCTGCGAGGACAGCGCGTAGGCGGTCGAGCCGGTCGGCGTCGCGACGATCAGGCCGTCCGAGCGCTGGTTGTACATGAAGCGCCCGTCCACCGACACGCGCAGCTCCGCCATGCCCGAGACGCCGCTGCGGTTCACCACCACGTCGTTGAAGGCGAGCGCATGGTAGATCGGGTTGCCCTCGCGCATGATGCGCGCCTCGAGCAGCACGCGCTCCTCGCGCTCGAAATTGCCCGAGAGCATTTGCGGGATGGTTTCCCGCATGTCGGAGATCGGAATGTCGGTGATGAAGCCAAGCCGCCCGTGATTGATGCCGATCAGCGGCGTGCGGTACGGGGCGAGCTGGCGGCCGATGCCGAGCATCGTGCCGTCGCCGCCGAGCACCACGGCGACGTCGGCGCGCGCGCCGATCTCGGCGGGCCGCAGCGCCGGGTAGTCGGTCACGCCGATTTCGGCGGCGGTGCTGGCTTCGAACACGACTTCGAGGCCGAGCTTCGCGATGCACGAAGCGAGCGCGACGAGCGGCTCGCCGATGCCTGGCGTGTTGCTGCGCCCGACGAGCGCGACGGTCTTGAACTGGCTGGTCACTTGCATGCCGGCATTACACCATAGGTGGGGCCTGAAAAGAACCGCAGACAGACCCGGTGGCGAGCCGGTGCTCGCGGGCCGTCGGCGTATCTCGCGATTATCGTTAGAATAGTGAAGCCCTGATGACATGTGCGCCGGCTAAAGTGCGGTGTGGCGCGCGGCCAGGAGCCCGGCCGTGCGTGAAAGCGCCGCCGCGCGGCGCGCCGGCCGGCGGTGGAGCGTTCGCGCGGAGCGGGCGCCGTGCGTGCTCGCGGTAGCCGGGCCCTTGAGCTAAAATTTTTCGTCATGCTAGATCCTCGCGCACAAACCCTCCTCAAAACGCTGATTGAGCGCTACATCGCCGAAGGTCAGCCGGTCGGCTCGCGCACGCTGTCACGTTATTCGGGCCTCGAACTGAGCCCGGCCACGATCCGCAACGTGATGTCGGACCTCGAGGAACTGGGGCTCGTGATCAGTCCGCACACGTCGGCGGGGCGCATTCCGACGCCGCGCGGCTACCGGCTTTTCGTCGATACGATGCTGACGGTCGAATCCGCCGCGGACGAAGAGGCCGTGATGCGCACGGTCAAGACCACGCTGCAGGTGGGCGAGCCGCAGAAGATCGTCGCCGCGGCGGCGAGCGTGCTGTCGAGCCTCTCGCAGTTCGCCGGCGTCGTGCTCACGCCGCGCCGCAGCCACGTATTCAAGCAGATCGAGTTCATGCGCCTGTCCGACAAGCGCATCCTGCTCATCATCGTGACGCCCGAAGGCGACGTGCAGAACCGCATGCTCGCGACCCAGCGCGACTTCTCGCCGTCGCAACTGGTCGAGGCCTCCAACTACATCAACGCGCATTTCGCCGGCCTTTCGTTCGACGAAGTGCGCCGCCGCCTGCGCGAGGAAATCGACGAACTGCGCGGCGACATGACCTCGCTGATGCACGCGGCCGTCACCGCCAGCACCGACGAATCCGACACCGGCGAGACCGTGCTGATCTCGGGCGAGCGCAATCTGCTCGAAGTCGCCGATCTTTCGTCGGACATGGCGCGCCTGCGCAAGCTGTTCGACGTGTTCGACCAGAAAACCAGCCTCCTTCAGTTGCTCGACGTGTCGAGTCACGCGGCGGGCGTGCAGATTTTCATCGGCGGCGAATCGAATCTCGTGCCGATCGAGGAAATGAGCGTGGTCACCGCGCCGTACGAGGTGAACGGCAAGATCGTCGGCACGCTTGGCGTGATCGGCCCGACCCGCATGGCCTACAACCGCGTGATTCCGATCGTCGACATCACCGCGCGCCTGCTCTCGCTGACGCTGAGCCAGCAGTAGTCAGCAGTAATCAGCAGTAATCAGCCCGGCAATCATCCGGCAGCCGTTCCTCCGGTTTGCCGCGCTGCCGTCAGCGCAGCCCGTGCCGGCCATGATGCGTCATGGCGCGCGGCCTGCCAATCGGCCGAACGGCCAGGGACGCCTGGCGACGCCTCGCCCGACCCGCGCCGCTATAATGAATCCCCATTGAATCGATTTGCCGCGTCATGCGGCGACTTCCGCTGCCTATGCGCTTCGACCTCGAGCGGCCCTCCCAGAACGCTTCGTCGCATCGCGTCGCCGTGTTGCTCATCAACCTCGGCACGCCCGACGCGCCGACGCCGCGCGCGGTGCGCCGTTATCTCGCGCAGTTTCTGTCCGATCCGCGCGTGGTCGAAATTCCGGCGTTGCTCTGGCAGTTCATTCTGCGTCTGCTGATTTTGCCGTTTCGCGGCCGCAGTTCCGCGAAGAAGTACGCGGCGGTCTGGATGCCCGAGGGCTCCCCGCTGCGCGTGCATACGGAAAAGCAGGTGGAAGGCTTGCGCCATCTGCTGCAGGTGAACGACTACACGGTGCTCGTCGACTACGCGATGCGCTACGGCACGCCTGGCATTCCGGCGATGCTGAACCAGTTGAAGCTCGCGGGCGCCGAGCGCGTGCTGCTGATGCCGATGTACCCGCAATACTCGGCGTCGACCACGGCCACCGCTTTCGACGATGCCTTCTCCGCGCTCAAGCGCATGCGCAACCAGCCGGAAATCCGCACGGTGCGTCAGTACGCCGATCATCCGGCGTATATCGCGGCGCTCGCCGCGCAGGTGCATCAGTACTGGCATCAGCATGGCCGTCCCGACTTCGCGGCCGGCGACAAGCTCGTGTTCAGTTTTCATGGCGTGCCCAAGCGCACGCTCGATCTCGGCGACCCCTACCACGAGCAATGCCAGCAAACCGGCGCGCTGCTGATGCAGGCGCTCGGACTCACGCCGGTCGAATGCCGCATCACGTTCCAGTCGCGCTTCGGCAAGGCCGAGTGGCTGCAGCCCTACACGGCGCCCACGCTGAAGGAACTCGGCGCGGCGGGCGTGCGGCGCGCCGACGTGTTCTGTCCGGGCTTTACCGCCGACTGCCTCGAAACGATCGAGGAAATCGGCATGGAAGTGCGCGACGAGTTTCTGCATGCGGGCGGCAAGGAGTTTCACCGGATCGCGTGTCTGAACGTATCGCCGCCGTGGATCGCCGCGCTCGGCGAGATCGTCGCGCAGAATCTGCAGGGCTGGCCGGTGCAGGCGGTGCCGGTGCCGCACACCACGGGAGCGTGAAGACGCCGATGAATTACCGCATTTCAACCGAACCGGGCGCGAAGCTGCGCATCGACAAATGGCTGTGGGCGGCGCGTTTTTTCAAGACGCGTTCGCTGGCCGCGGACGCCGTCGAGAAGGGGCGGGTACGCATCGGCGGAGCGGCGGTGAAGCCGGCGAAGGACGTGCGCGTCGGCGACTTCGTCGAGATCGAGATCGAACGGGTCGTGTGGCAGGTGGAAGTGCTGGGCGTGTGCGACGTGCGCGGCCCGGCGAGCGTCGCGCAGACGCTTTATGTAGAGACCGAAGAAAGCAGGCTGAAGCGGCAGGTCGAGCAGGAGCGGCGCAGGATCTATCGCGAGCCGGCCGCCGCGTTGCACGGGCGGCCGACCAAGCGCGACCGGCGCTCTATCGACAGATTTTCAGGTGAGGATTGAAGAACTGTTCCATCGTGGCGTGCACGCCGCCGTATTCGGTGGTGTGGTCGTTGACCGCACCGGACATACAGATGGTCGTGGTACCCGCGATCAGTACCAGTGCGACCACCCCGATTGCAAAGGTCAGTTTCACGGTACTCCCCTTGGGAAGATTGAAACGGGCTGAATAGGTACAACTGTCAGACGTCGGTAAGGTCTACGTTAGATTAGGGTTAACGTGGCGTTTCCGATGTATGAGTGGAGAATAGGCCAGTTGCCGGCCGCACTCAATCCCTATCTGATTGCGCCACGTTAACGGTTGTTACGGCGCATTTCGCCTGCACACCGGTGGTGCGAAAAGAGCCCCGAGAGCCGCTTGAAACGGCTCTTTGCGGCCCCATCTGCAGTTTTGTATGCGGTTGCGCGCGAACGCGCGTGTCGCGATTTTGCAACGCACAAATCCCGACGCGTGTCATGTGTTTGCGTCACCGTTGGTTTTTACTTTTTAACGACTTTCAGCGACATGGAAAACACGCAAGAGAACCCGACGAGCCAGACTCCCACGCCCGCCGACGAAGCCGCGCGCCAGGCCGCCGAGGCCGCAGCCGCCCCGCAGGAAGCCGCCGCGGGCGCCGAAGCGCCGGCAGCCGGCGAGCAGGCGCTGGCCGACGCTCAGGCGAAGATCGCCGAGTTGCAGGAAAGCTTCCTGCGCGCGAAGGCCGAAACCGAGAACGTGCGCCGTCGCGCTCAGGAAGACATCACCAAGGCGCACAAGTTTGCGATCGAGAGCTTCGCCGAGCATCTGCTGCCGGTGATCGACAGCCTCGAAGCGGCCGTCGCCCATTCGTCGGACGACCTGCAGAAGGTTCGCGAAGGCGTCGAACTCACGCTGCGTCAATTGAGCGGCGCGCTCGAGAAGGGCCGCGTCGTCGCCATCAATCCGGTCGGGGAGAAGTTCGACCCGCATCGCCACCAGGCTATCTCGATGGTGCCGGCCGACCAGGAGCCGAACACCGTCGTCGCGGTGTTGCAGAAGGGCTTCGTGATCGCCGATCGCGTGCTGCGTCCCGCGCTCGTGACCGTCGCGGCACCGAAGTAAGCGCCGCGCGGCTTCGCTCGGGCGGCAGTCCCGTGATTGAAAAAATTTAAAGACCGCATCGTAAAAGAGGTCTTGAAAACGATGTGGCCGCACTTATTTTGAGTGCAGGTATGAATTGAGAGCGGGGCGCCTTCGGGCCGGATGGGCCAACCGGGCGCTTCCCGCAGCGATCAAAGTCAGGAGATTAGTAAAAATGGGCAAAATCATCGGCATCGACCTCGGCACGACCAATTCGTGCGTGGCGATCATGGAAGGCAACTCGGTCAAGGTGATCGAGAACTCGGAAGGCGCGCGCACCACGCCGTCGATCATCGCTTACATGGAAGATAGCGAGATCCTCGTTGGCGCGCCGGCCAAGCGTCAGTCGGTCACGAACCCGAAGAACACGCTGTACGCGGTCAAGCGCCTGATCGGCCGCCGCTTCGAAGAGAAGGAAGTGCAGAAGGACATCGGCCTGATGCCGTACAGGATCATGAAGGCCGACAACGGCGACGCATGGGTCGAAGTGCGCGATCAGAAGCTCGCTCCGCCGCAAATCTCCGCCGAAGTGCTGCGCAAGATGAAGAAAACCGCTGAGGACTACCTCGGCGAGCCGGTTACGGAAGCCGTGATCACGGTGCCGGCGTACTTCAACGACAGCCAGCGTCAAGCGACCAAGGACGCGGGCCGCATCGCCGGTCTGGAAGTCAAGCGCATCATCAACGAACCGACCGCTGCGGCTCTCGCGTTCGGTCTGGACAAGGCCGAAAAGGGCGACCGCAAGATCGCGGTGTACGACCTGGGCGGCGGCACGTTCGACGTGTCGATCATCGAAATCGCCGACGTCGACGGTGAGAAGCAGTTCGAAGTGCTCTCCACGAACGGCGATACGTTCCTCGGCGGCGAAGACTTCGACCAGCGCATCATCGACTACATCATCGGCGAGTTCAAGAAAGAGCAGGGCGTCGATCTGTCGAAAGACGTGCTCGCGCTGCAGCGCCTGAAGGAATCGGCTGAAAAGGCGAAGATCGAACTGTCGTCGAGCCAGCAGACCGAAATCAACCTGCCGTACATCACGGCCGACGCGTCGGGTCCGAAGCACCTGAACCTGAAGATCACGCGCGCCAAGCTGGAAGCGCTGGTCGAAGAGCTGATCGAACGCACGATCGAGCCGTGCCGTGTCGCGATCAAGGACGCGGGCGTGAAGGTCGGCGAAATCGACGACGTGATCCTGGTTGGCGGCATGACCCGCATGCCGAAGGTGCAGGATAAGGTGAAGGAGTTTTTCGGCAAGGAACCGCGCCGCGACGTGAACCCGGACGAAGCCGTGGCCGTCGGTGCCGCGATCCAGGGCCAGGTGCTGTCGGGCGACCGCAAGGACGTGCTGCTGCTCGACGTGACTCCGTTGTCGCTCGGCATCGAAACGCTCGGCGGCGTGATGACGAAGATGATCAACAAGAACACCACGATCCCGACCAAGCACGCGCAGGTCTACTCGACGGCTGACGACAATCAGAGCGCCGTGACGATCAAGGTGTTCCAGGGCGAACGCGAAATGGCAGCGGGCAACAAGCTGCTCGGCGAGTTCAACCTCGAAGGCATTCCGCCGGCCCCGCGCGGCGTGCCGCAGATCGAAGTGAGCTTCGACATCGACGCGAACGGCATTCTGCACGTCGGCGCGAAGGACAAGGCGACCGGCAAGGAAAACCGCATCACGATCAAGGCGAACTCGGGCCTGTCCGAAGCCGAAATCGAGAAGATGGTGAAGGACGCCGAAGCGAACGCGGAAGAAGATCACAAGCTGCGTGAGCTGGCCGACGCCCGCAACCAGGGTGACGCGCTTGTTCACAGCACGAAGAAGGCGCTCACCGAATACGGCGACAAGCTGGAAGCCGGCGAGAAGGAAACGATCGAAACCGCGCTGAAGGACCTCGAAGACACGCTGAAGAACGCGTCGAGCGACAAGGCCGCGATCGAAGCGAAGATCGAAGCCGTGGCTACCGCCTCGCAGAAGATGGGCGAGAAGATGTACGCCGACATGCAGGCTGCGCAAGGTGCCGAAGCGGCAGCAGCGGGTGCGGCGGCGGGTGCCGGTGCATCGGCGGGCGCGAGCCAGCAGGCCGACGACGTGGTCGACGCCGAGTTCAAGGAAGTGAAGAAGGACTAAAGCCAGGTCGTCATCCGACCGTAAAGCCGCGCACAGCAATGTGCGCGGCCCGGCTGCACAAAAAACGGCGTCCTTTCGGACGGTCTGAGTGCAAGAGCGGTTATCGCGCCTGGCGAGCCTTTTCGGCTCTCCGGGCACATTTGTTTTATGGAGGGCGTTGTTTTGAGTCGCGTCGAAGCGGGTGAAAACAACGGCCGGACGAGTCGTGAGACTCCAGCATTCAAAAGGAGCTACCGCGCCGCATTGCGCGGGTGGCGTTGAACCGATATGGCGAAACGGGATTACTACGAGGTTCTGGGCGTCGCAAAGAACGCGAGCGACGACGAAATCAAGAAGGCTTATCGCAAGCTCGCGATGAAGCACCACCCCGACCGCAACCCGGGCAACAAGGATGCGGAAGAGCATTTCAAGGAAGTGAAGGAAGCCTATGAAATGCTGTCGGACTCGCAAAAGCGTGCCGCGTACGACCAGTACGGCCACGCGGGCGTCGATCCGAACATGGGTGGGGCCGGCGCCCAAGGCTTCGGCGGTTTTGCCGATGCATTCGGCGATATTTTCGGCGACATCTTCGGCCAGGCGGCCGGGGGCGCCGCACGCGGCGGCGGCCGTGCCGGTCCGCAGGTCTATCGTGGCGCCGATCTGCGCTACAGCATGGAAATCACGCTCGAACAGGCCGCGCATGGCTACGACACGCAAATCCGCGTGCCGAGCTGGGTTTCGTGCGAAGTCTGTCACGGTTCGGGCGCAAAGCCCGGCACCAAGCCGGAAACCTGCCCGACCTGTAGCGGCTCGGGCTCGGTGCGCATGTCGCAGGGCTTTTTCAGCATCCAGCAGACCTGCCCGAAGTGCCACGGCACCGGCACGTATATTCCCGATCCGTGCGGTCACTGCCACGGCGCAGGCAAGGTGAAGGAAACCAAGACGCTGGAAGTGAAGATTCCGGCCGGTATCGACGACGGCATGCGTATCCGCTCGGCCGGCAACGGCGAGCCGGGCATCAACGGCGGTCCGTCGGGCGATCTGTACGTCGAGATTCACATCAAGCAGCATTCGGTGTTCGAGCGCGACGGCGACGACCTGCATTGCCAGATGCCGATTCCGTTCACCACGGCGGCGCTCGGCGGCGAGATCGAAGTGCCGACGCTCGCGGGCCGCGCGAGCTTCACGGTGCCGGAAGGCACGCAGTCGGGCAAGACGTTCCGTTTGCG
Organism: Paraburkholderia sp. Cy-641; assembly: GCF_011752945.1. Classification (NCBI taxonomy): domain Bacteria; kingdom Pseudomonadati; phylum Pseudomonadota; class Betaproteobacteria; order Burkholderiales; family Burkholderiaceae; genus Paraburkholderia; species Paraburkholderia sp. Cy-641. The sequence continues at coordinate 44,595 of NZ_VWWM01000033.1, read as the reverse complement.
CGGCAAGGGTATCAAGGGCTTGCGCTCGAGCATCGCCGGCGATCTGTATGTGCACGTGCAGGTCGAAACGCCGGTCAAGCTCACCGACACGCAGCGCGATCTGCTCAAGCAGTTCGAGAAGGCGCTCGTGGAAGGCGGGGCGCGGCACAGCCCGCAGAGCAAGAGCTGGTTTGATCGGGTGAAGAGTTTCTTCGATTAATCGCAGTCCGATTCGGCGATAAGCATGACGGCGGATGAGCGCGGCGCGGTATTCGCGCTGCTCGACGATTGCGGCGCAACGGCGGCGCGCCGTTCGAGTCGTCTGTACACGGGTTTTGTGCATGAGCGGGTCTGCGCGGATGCCGCGCTGCTCGACGCCGTGTGCGCAAGCGTCGTCGCGGACGCGCGCAGCGGTTTGCATGCCGTCGTGCTCGCCGACTATGAATTCGGCCGCGCGCTCATGGGTCTCGATGCGCGCCGGTCTTCGGAAACGCAGCGTGGCAATGCCGCGCTGCGTTTTTTATTGTTCGAACGCTGTGCGAGGCTTTCGCGCGAAGAGGTCGATGCATGGCTGATCGCGCGCGACAACGACGCGCTCGAGCCTTCGGTCGCGGGCACGGCCAACGTGCGCGCGAGCGTCGATTCCGCGCAGTTCAACGCGGCGATCGAGGCGATTCACGCTGCCCTGCGCGCGGGCGATTCCTATCAGGTCAACTACACGTACCGGCTCGGTTTCGACGTATTCGGGCCGCCGGTGGCGTTGTATCGGCGCTTGCGCGCGCGCCAGCCGGTGCCGTTCGGTGCGCTTGCCGCCTTGCCGGGCGGCGGCTGGGTGTTGTCGTGCTCGCCGGAGCTGTTCGTCGAGAAGCAGGGCGCGACGTTGCGCGCGCGGCCGATGAAGGGCACGGCGCCGCGCTCGCACGATCCATCCGCTGACCAGCGGACCGCCGAGTTTCTCGCCAACGATCCGAAAAACCGCGCCGAGAACGTGATGATCGTCGATCTGTTGCGCAACGACCTGTCGCGCGTCGCCCAGACCGGTTCGGTCAAGGTGCCGGCGCTGTTCTCGGTCGAGCCGTATGCGTCGGTCTGGCAGATGACGTCGACGGTGGTCGCGACGTTGCAAGGCGGCACGTCGTTTGCCACGATCCTGCGCGCGCTGTTTCCGTGCGGCTCGATTACCGGCGCGCCGAAGCATCGCACGATGCAATTGATCGACGAACTCGAAAGCACGCCGCGCGGGTTGTATACGGGCGCGATCGGCTGGCTCGATGCGCCTTTTGCGAATGCTGACAGCGCGCAGTCGGATGCCGTTACACACGCCACCGTTACCCACGCAGAGGCGGCCGCGAACACGTCCTTGTGCGGCGACTTCTGTCTCTCGGTCGCCATCCGTACGCTAACGCTGAGTCCATCCGCGCAAACGCAAGCGGGCGACACCACCTGTTTCCGCGGCAGCATGGGCATCGGCGCGGGTATCGTTCTCGACAGCGTTGCCGCCGACGAACATGCGGAGTGTCAATTGAAAGCACGTTTTCTGACCGGCGCGGAGCCGGGCTTCGAACTTTTCGAAACGATGTACGCGACGCGGGAAGACGGCGTGCGGCATCTGGCGCGCCATCTGCGGCGCCTGTCGTCGAGTGCGGCGACGTTCGGCTTTGGTTTCGACGAAGCCGGCATTCGCGAGCAGATCGACGCACAGTGTGCGGCGCTGCCCGGACAAACGCCGCATCGCGTGCGGCTCGCATTGAGCAAGAGCGGCGCGGTGCAGATCACGGCCGCGGTGCTCACGCCGTTGACGGAGTCGACCGTCGGCGTTCTGCTCGGCGCCGAACAGCAGTTCGCGCCGACGCAGGCGAACGATCCGCTGCTGCGCCACAAGACCACCCGCCGCGCCGGCTACGACCGCGGCTGGCGTGAAGCCGAAGCGAAGGGCGCATTCGATACGCTGTTCTTCAACGAACGCGGTGAGCTGACCGAAGGCGGCCGCTCGAACGTATTCGTGAAGCTCGCGGGGCAATGGTGGACGCCGCCGCTCGAATCGGGCGTGCTGCCAGGCGTGATGCGGAGCGTGTTGCTCGAGGCGGCGGCGGGCCTGCAGGCCGGAGAAAGAGTACTGACCCAGGTCGACGTGCTGAATGCCGAGGCGCTGCTGGTCTGCAACGCATTGCGCGGCGCGGTGCCGGCGCGGGTCGTTCGCTAGAGCGCGAAGCGGAGCCGCGGCGAAGCACACAGAAATTTCAACAGAAGCGCTGCATCAGAACGTGTGCTCGGCGCTTGGAAACGCTCCCTCTTTCACCGCCCGCACATACGTCTCGACCGCCGCCTGAATGCTCGGCTGCCCCTGCATGAAATCCTTCACGAAGCGCGGACGCTTGCCGGGGAAAATCCCGAGCATGTCGTGCAGCACGAGCACCTGACCCGAGCAGTCGAGCCCCGCGCCGATGCCGATCGTCGGAATGCGCAACTGCTTCGTGACCTCGCTCGCGAGTGGCGACGGAATCGCTTCCATCACGATCAGCTGCGCGCCGGCTTCCTGTACCGCGAGCGAATCGCGCAGCAACTGGCTCGCCGCCGCTTCGGTCTTGCCCTGCACCTTGAAGCCGCCGAACGCATGCACCGACTGCGGCGTGAGCCCGACGTGCGCGCACACCGGAACCGAACGCTCGACCAGATGACGCACCGTGCCCGCGAGCCATTCGCCGCCTTCGAGCTTGACCATCTGCGCGCCCGCGCGCATTAGTTCGACCGCGCTTCTGAACGCGTCTTCCGGCGTGCCGTACGTGCCGAACGGCATGTCGGCAACGATCAGCGCCGACGGCCGCGCGCGTGCGACGCTCGCCGTGTGATACGCGATGTCGGCAAGCGACACCGGCAGCGTGGTTGTCTGCCCTTGCAGCACATTGCCGAGCGAGTCGCCGATCAGCAGCACGTCGACGCCCGCGCGGTCGAGCAGCGCGGAAAAACTCGCGTCGTAGCAGGTGAGCATCGCGATTTTTTCGCCGGCGTCGCGCATTGCCTGCAGTTTCGGCACGGTGATAGCGCTCCGGCTCGCTTCCTGCAAATAGGTCATGGTTAATCCAATGGAAAAAGAAATGGCCGAGCCCGCTTAGAGCGAGGTGCCTTTGACGAAGAATTCCTTGCGGCCGCGCATCGTCTCGATGCGTTCGGCGAGCAGCGCGAGGTCCGCATCGGAGTCGAGTGGATTCAGGTGCTCGGCGTTGACCGTCAGCACGGGCGTGTGGTCGTAGTGGTAGAAGAACTCGTTGTATGCGTCGCAGAGCGCGCGCAGATAGGCGTCGGAAATCTGCAGTTCCATCGGCACCGCGCGCTTCTGGATGCGCGCGAACAGCACCTCGGGGCTCGCCTGCAGATAGACGACGAAGTCCGGCGCGGGCGCGCTGACGTCGAGCCGGGCGGCGAGCGCGCGATATAGCTGCCACTCGTCTTCCTGCAAGGTGAGACGCGCGAAGATGTCGTTTTTCTGCGTGAGAAAGTCGGCGACGAGCGGCGTGCCGGTGGCCTGCGCCGCGCTCACTTCGTGCGCCTGCTGCGTGCGTTGCAGCGCGAAGTGCAGTTGCACCGGCAGCGCGTAGCGCGCGGTATCGCGATAGAAGCGTTCCAGAAACGGATTCTCGTGCGGGCGCTCGAACAGCTCCTGCATCGACCAGCGTTGCGCGAGGCGCCGCGCGAGCGAGGTCTTGCCGACGCCGATCGGCCCTTCGATCGCGAGATAGCCGAACGGCGGACGTAGTTGCGGCGCGGTGACCGTGAGCGGCGGCGAACTCATTCGCAGCGGCCCTTATCGGCGGAATCGTCGCCGTTCAGCGCGTTGAGCATCGGGCACTGGCACGGCCCCTTCATCTTTTCGATGCGCTGATCGCGGACATGTTCGAGCAGCGCGCTAGCGCGCCCATGTTGCGGAATGATGATCGCCGCGTCGATTTCGACGAGCGGCACGAGCGCGAATGCGCGCTCCACGAGACGCGGATGCGGCACGATCAGATCGGCTTCGTCGATCGACTGATCGCCGTACAGCAGGATGTCGAGGTCGAGCGTGCGCGGGGCGTTGCGAAACGGCCGCTCGCGGCCGAAGTGATGCTCGATCTTGTGGCACAGCGCGAGCAGATGCCGCACGGGGAGCGTCGTTTCGAGCTTCACGACGCAGTTGAAATAGTCGTCGCCGCCCGCGTCGATCGGGGCGGTGCGATACAGGCTCGATTTGGCGAGCACGGTGATGGTGTGCTGTTGTGCGAGGCACACCACCGCGTCTTTCAGGGTCTGACGCGCGTCCCCGAGATTCGCGCCGAGACCAAGATAAGCAACCGTCATGGCATAACTTCCTGCAACTATCGTTCGACGGCTTCCGCGAACGCCGCGTCAGTCTTCGTGCGAGCCTGTGTGGCCCGCGTCGTTGTCCGTGCGTTCGGCTGGTGTGCCGCCCTCCATTCCGTCACCTGATTTGCGGTTTCTGGCGCCTCCGCGCCGCCGGCGTTTTCTGGGGCTCCGGTCCTTCCCGCCTTGCGTGAGCAATGTCTCGCGCGCGGCGGCGTCTCCTTCGATGAACTCCGTCCACCATGCGCCGGCCGACTCGTCGAGTTCGCCCGAGGCGCAGCGCAACAGGAGGAAATCATACCCCGCTCTAAATCTTTGGTGTTCCAGCAGCTTCAGCGCGCTGCGGCCCGAACGTTTTTCGAGGCGCAGCTGCAGACCCCAGATCTCGCGCATGTCGGCCGAGAAGCGCTTGTGGATCGCGAGTTTCTCGGTTTGCATGTCGAGCACTTCGTCCATCGCGCGATGCAGCGCGGGCACCGGGTACTCGCCTTCGGCCTCGAATTTCTGCCAGCGCTGCTGCACGTCGTGCCACAGCAGCGTCGCGAACAGGAAGCCCGGCGAGACCGGCTTGCCGGCCAGCACGCGCGCGTCGGTGCTGGAGAGAGCGAGCGAGATGAATTTCTCGCCGGTCGGCTGTTCGAGCACGACGTCGAGCAGCGGCAGCAGTCCGTGATGCAGGCCTTCCTGGCGCAGCCGCTTCAGGCATGCGAGCGCGTGACCCGACAGCATGAGCTTGAGCATCTCGTCGAACAGACGCGCGGCGGGCACGTTGTTGATGAGGTCGGCCATCTTCTTGATCGGCGCGCGCGTTGCGTCGTCGATCTCGAAGCCGAGCTTGGCGGCGAAACGCACGACGCGCAGCATGCGCACCGGGTCTTCGCGATAGCGCGTGGCCGGGTCGCCGATCATGCGCAGCAGGCGTGCGCGGATGTCGGCCATGCCGTTGTGGTAGTCCAGCACGGTTTGCGTGGCCGGATCGTAGTACATCGCGTTGATCGTGAAGTCGCGGCGCGTGGCGTCTTCGTGCTGCTCGCCCCAGACGTTGTCGCGCAGCACGCGGCCGCTCGCGTCGACCGCATGGGTGCGGCGGTCGAGCTCGTCGCGCTTCAGGCGCTTCGGCGGCGCGGCGTCGGCCGCGGGCGGATCGACGAGCGCGCGGAACGTCGAGGTCTCGATGATTTCCTGGCCGAACTGCACGTGCACGATCTGGAAGCGCCGGCCGATGATGCGAGCGCGGCGGAACAGCTTCTGCACCTGTTCGGGCGTCGCGTCGGTCGCGACGTCGAAGTCTTTCGGTTTCACGCCGAGCAGCAGGTCGCGCACCGCACCGCCGACGATGAACGCACGGTAGCCCGCCTGTTGCAGACCTTCGGTGACGCGGATCGCGTTGCGCGAGATCAGCGTGGGGTCGATGCCGTGCACGTCGTGCGGAATGATGACGGGCGCGTCCGGTTCGCGCGGCGCTTTGGCGGCGGCCGCGGCGGATTTGCGGCGCGGCTTCGCGGCCGTGCCGGAAGCGCTCGTGCCGGCGCCGGACTTGCCGCGCGCCGATGCGTTGCCTTTGGCGTCGCCGGCCTCGGCGTGGGTTTCGGCGGAGAGCGTGTCGTCAGCGGTCGCCGCGTCCTGGCCGAAGAGCTTGCGAATGAGTTTCTTGATCACGAGGGTTGAAAGAGTTCGAGGATGCGCCAGCCTTTGGCTTGCGCATGGGCGCGCAACGTGTCGTCCGGATTGGTCGCGATGGGATCGGTGACTTTTTCGAGCAGCGGGATGTCGTTGTGCGAATCGCTATAGAAATAGCTGTGCTCGAAGTCGCTCCAGTTCTTGCCGAGCGAGGCGAGCCACATTTCGGTGCGCACGATCTTGCCTTCCTTGTAGCTCGGCGTGCCGGTCGGGCGGCCCGTGTAAGCGCCGTGCGGATCGCCGCCGACGGTTTCCGCCTCGCAGGCGATCAGCGCGTCGACGCCGAATGCCTGGGCGATCGGCCGCGTGATGAATTCGTTGGTGGCGGTGACAACGCAGCAGAGGTCGCCCGCTTCGCGGTGCTGCTTCACGAGTTCGAGCGCGGCCGGCAGGATGGCCGGCGTGATGACCTCGTGCATGTACTGCGCGTGAAGGTCGGCAAGCTGCGCGCGCGAGTACCTGGCGAGCGGCGTCAGCATGGCGATCAGATAAGCGTGAATGTCGAGCTGGCCGGCTTTGTAGTCGGCGTAGAAGCGGTCGTTTTCACGGGCGAAATTTTCGGCGTCGACCATGCCTTTTTTCACCATGAAGCGGCCCCATTCGTGGTCGCTGTCGGTGGGAATGAGCGTGTGGTCGAGATCGAAGAGTGCGAGGTTAGCCATGGGGGCCTATTTTACTTGAAGCGGGAGAGACGGCGTATGAACCTGCCGGGTCGGCCAGGGACGCGCCGGTGCCCGGGCCTTCGTGCGCGGCGGCCGGGCCGGATGCGGATGAGGCTGGCGCAGCGGATGCCCCCCCTGCGGCCGGGCCGGTAATGGAGCCCGTGGAACCGCCGCGCCGCTCGTCCGCGCCGGGCGATGCGAGCATCGTGCGCAACAGCGGCAGCGTGACCGCGCGCTTCTGTTCGAGCGAGAAGCGGTCGAGCGCGTCGAGCAGCGCCATCAGGCTCGGCATGTCGCGGCGAAAATGCGTGAGCAGGTAGGCCGGCACGTCGTCGGCGAGCATGATGCCGCGCTCGCGCGCCGCGCGTTTGAGCACCGCGGCCTTGGCGTCGTCGGGCAGCGGCGCGAGATGAAACACGAGACCCCAGCCGAGCCGCGTGCGCAGATCCTCGCGCACGGTCATGCCGATCGGTGGCGCGTTGCCCGCGGCGACCAGCGCACTGGTCGGGTGCGCGCGTACTTCGTTGAAGAGGTTGAACACGGCGATCTGCTGCGCGGCCGACAGCGCATCGCAGTCGTCGATCGCATAGAGCGCGACGCGCGGATCGAAGCCGAACGCGGCGAGGCTGCTCTGCGGGCCGGCGAAGCGCGCATGGCCCGGCGGCGCTTCGTGCACGAGCGCCTGCAGCAGATGCGTGCGGCCGCTGCCGGCTTCGCCCCAGACGTAGAAGGTGCGATCGGCGACCGGCCCGGCGGCGAGCGCGTTGTCGAGCTCGCGCAGACGCGTGACCAGCTCGGCGTTCACGCCGGCGAAAAAATTGTCGAATGTCGATGGCGGCGGGGTGCCGAGATCGAGCGTCAGTTGACGAAGCACAGTAGGTTAATGCCGAATTAATGCCGAAAATAAGGCTCGGGCCGCACCGGGCCCGAACCTCGGGGCCTGAAGCGTCAAGCAAGCCGATCAATCAAGCGGGTCAATCAGCGCTCAGTGGTTGCAGGGCGTGCTCGCCGGGCTGCCGGGCCGCGCGTCGCGCGAACGCGGCGGATGGAATCGCGCGTGGTAGCGGCACGGGAATCGGAGTGTCGTAGGGCAAACTCGTTTCCGGCTCGGTCGAACGCGCGAATTCCAGCCAGGCGGCCGGCATCGGGTAAAATCGCATTTTACCGACCTTCGAGCTCTTCCCCATGAATCAACCGAAATCCACCCCGTCTTCAACCGATTCGGCCCAAGGTTTGTCGTATCGCGACGCCGGCGTGGACATCGATGCGGGCGACGCCCTCGTCGACGCCATCAAGCCCTTTGCCAGGAAGACTCTGCGCGACGGCGTGCTGGGCGGCATCGGCGGATTCGGCGCGCTGTTCGAAGTGCCGAAGAAGTACAAGGAGCCGGTGCTCGTGTCCGGCACCGACGGCGTCGGTACCAAGCTGCGCCTCGCGTTCCAGCTGAACCGCCACGACACGGTCGGTCAGGACCTCGTCGCGATGAGCGTCAACGACATCCTCGTGCAGGGCGCCGAGCCGCTGTTCTTCCTCGACTACTTCGCCTGCGGCAAGCTCGAGGTCGGCACGGCGGCCACCGTCGTCAAAGGCATCGCGCACGGTTGCGAACTGTCGGGCTGCGCGCTGATCGGCGGCGAAACGGCGGAAATGCCGGGCATGTACCCGGACGGCGAATACGACCTGGCCGGTTTCGCGGTCGGCGCGGTGGAAAAGAGCAAGATCATCGACGGCAGCAAGATCGCTCCGGGCGACGTGGTGCTCGGTCTCGCGTCGAGCGGCATTCATTCGAACGGTTTCTCGCTGGTGCGCAAGATCATCGAGCGCGCCAATCCCGATCTGAACGCAGAGTTCGACGGCCGCACGCTGGCCGACGCGCTGATGGCGCCGACGCGCATCTACGTGAAGCCGCTGCTCGCGCTGATGCAGCAGATCGAGGTCAAGGGCATGGCGCACATTACGGGCGGTGGCCTCGTCGAGAACATTCCGCGCGTGCTGCGCGACGGTCTGACGGCCGAGCTCGATCAGCGCGCATGGCCGCTGCCGCCGCTGTTCTCGTGGCTGCAGAAGCACGGCGGTGTCGCCGATGCGGAAATGCACCGTGTGTTCAACTGCGGTATCGGCATGGCGGTGATCGTGGCGGCGGCGGATGCCGAGGCGGCGATCGGTTCGCTGTCCGCGGCGGGCGAGCAGGTCTGGAAGATCGGCACGGTTCGCGCAAGCGCGGCCGGCGAAGCGCAGACGGTGGTGGTCTAAGGGTTTAAGGTTTGAGCGGTTCGCGCGGCTTCCTCAGGGCGTCGCGCGGGCCGCGGTGGTTCAAGGTCGTTCAGGTCGGTTCGAATGTGCTTGAACTATTTGTTTGAACTTCGAAGAGCCGGTTCCGGATTCTTCAGATTCGCGTTTTCCTTCTCTCCCGGCTGTTCAGGCCAGTGCCTCGATCAACTCCACCACCCGCGCCGTTGCGTGCGGATCGCAGCAATCCACCACCTTTCGCTCCGTCATGCTGCGCAGCCACGTAAGCTGGCGCTTGCATAGCTGACGCGTCGCGAAGACTCCCTTGTCGCGCATGGTTGGGTAATCGACCGCGCCGTCGAGGTATTCCCACACCTGCCGATAGCCGACACAACGCATCGACGGCATCTCGGGCAGCAGATCGCCGCGCGCGCGCAGCTTCGCGACTTCATCGACGAAACCGTGCGCAAGCATCGCGTCGAAGCGCTGCTCGATACGCTGGTGCAGTACGCCGCGCTCGGAGGGCTCCAGCGCGATCGGCACGAAGCGCCAGGCCGACGCGGCAGCGTCGATGCGCGCGGGCGCAGCAAGCAGCGTCGCCATCGGCTGGCCGGTCAGCATGAACACTTCGAGCGCGCGCTGGATGCGCTGCGAATCGTTCGGCGCGAGGCGCGCGGCCGTGACCGGATCGACCGCGGCGAGCCGCGCGTGCAGCGCGGGCCAGCCGTCGCGCGCGGCGTCGGCGTCGAGTGCTGCGCGCACGTCGGCATCGGCGGCAGGCAAATCGTTGAGCCCCTGCGTGAGCGCCTTGTAGTACAGCATCGTGCCGCCGACCAGCAGCGGTAGCCGGCCGCGCGCATGAATCTCGCCGACGAGCCGCAGCGTGTCGGCGCGAAATTGCGCGGCCGAATACGAGTCGGCCGGATCGACGATATCGATCAGATGATGCGGCGCGACCGCGCGTTCTTCCGCCGTCGGCTTGGCGGTGCCGATGTCCATCTCGCGATAGACGAGCGCCGAATCGACGCTGATGATCTCGACCGGCCGCCGCGCGGCCAGCGCGAGCGCGGCGGCGGTCTTGCCGGACGCGGTCGGGCCGAGCAGGCAGGGGATCGGAGCAGGGTGTGACGTCATGGGCAAGCGGGCGCGCGTCGCAACGGTTTCATTCAACGCAGCGCGTTATTGCCCGCGCATGAACAGCCGATCGAGATCGGCGAGCGTCAGCTGATACCAGGTCGGCCGCCCGTGGTTGCATTGGTCGGCGCGTTCGGTTGCTTCCATCTGGCGCAACAGCGCATTCATTTCGTCGAGCGTCAGACGCCGGTTCGCGCGTACCGCGTGATGGCAGGCGAGCGTGCCGAGCAGTTCGTGCTGGCGCTCGGTCAGCACGCGCGAGCCACCGAACGCGTGCAGGTCGGACAGTACCGCGCGCGCGAGCGCCTGCAGATCGGCGTCTTTCAGCAGCGCGGGCACCGCGCGGATCGCGAGCGTGGTCGGCGAGAGCACCGCGAGGTCGAAGCCGAGCGCGTCGAGCGTGTCGCGCTCTTCCTCGACCGTGCCGATTTCGACCGGGTCGGCCTGCATCGTCTGCGGGATCAGCAGCGGCTGCACGGCAATTGCGCGATCGGCGAGCGCGTTCTTGAACTGCTCGTAGAGGATGCGTTCGTGCGCGGCGTGCATGTCGACGATCACGAGCCCGTGGCGATTCTGCGCGAGCACATAGATGCCGTGAACCTGGCCGAGCGCGAAGCCGAGCGGCTGGTCGTCGGCGGCGTCGAACGTGCTTGCGCCGAACGGTGCGGCGGAAAACGGCGCGGCGGGTGCCGTCGTGCCATAGGGCGCGGTCGTTTCGGCGGCCGAATCGCGCGCCTCGAACAGCGAGGCCCCTTCGACCCGCCCGGCAAGCGGGTCCTTGCGGCCGAACAGCGCGTCGTAGCCCGCGAGCGGTTGCGCGACCGGCAGCGTGCCTTGCGTCATGCGCGCCTGGCGCATCCAGGTGTTGCCGGGCTGCGAGCCGCCGAATCCGCCGGAGCCGGTGCGGGCGCCGGTGCCGAAACCGGCGCCCGAAGCGCCGCCTGAAATACCGGCACCCGAGCCGAAGCCGCCGCCCGCGCTGCCGGCACCGCCTGCGCTACTTGCACCACTTGCACCGCCCAACGGCGTCGCCCCAAACGAAGCCGGCTCACCCGCTGTCGGCTCCAGGTGTGCCGCATGTCCGCCCGCCGTCGTTTCCGGCGACGCGCCCGCGTGCCGCGCAAGCGCGCGCTGCACCGCGTGGAACACGAACTGGTGGATCGAGCGCGAATCGCGGAAACGCACTTCGATCTTCGACGGATGCACGTTCACGTCGACGCCTTCGGGCGGCAGATCGAGGAACAGCACGTAGGACGGAAAGCGCTCGCCGTGCAGCACGTCTTCATAAGCGGCGCGCACCGCGTGGGTGAGCAGCTTGTCGCGCACGAAGCGGCCGTTGACGAAGAAATACTGCTGATCGGCGCGGCCGCGGCTCGCGGTCGGCAGACCGGCGCAGCCGTAGATCGCGAGCGGACCGGCGGCTTCGTCGAGCGGCAGATGGGCGGTCGCGAACGTGTCGCCGAGAATCTTCGCGACGCGCACGGGCGGCTCGCTCGCGTTCCAGTGCTCGACGGCCTTGCCGTTATGCAGCACCGAAATCGCGACGTCGGGACGCGCGAGCGCGGCGCGGCGAATCTGTTCGAGGCAATGGCCGAGTTCGGTCTGTTCGCTTTTCAGGAATTTGCGGCGCGCGGGCGTGTTGAAGTACAGCTCGCGGACTTCGATCGTCGTGCCTTGCGTGCCGGCCGCGGGACTCAGCACGCCGGTTTCCGCGTCGATGCGTACCGCGTGCGGCGCGTCGGCCGTGCGGCTCGTGATGCTCATTTGCGCGACCGATGCGATCGACGCCAGCGCTTCGCCGCGGAACCCGAGCGTCGCGACCGCTTCGAGCTCGGCGAGCGAGCGGATCTTGCTGGTCGCGTGGCGCGTCAGGGCGAGCGCGAGTTCGTTTTCGGGGATGCCGCAGCCGTCGTCGGTAATCGAAATGCGTTTGACGCCGCCTTCGTCGAGCAGGATGCGCAGCGTTTGCGCGCCCGCGTCGAGCGCATTTTCGAGCAGTTCCTTGACCACCGAGGCCGGCCGTTCGACCACTTCGCCGGCGGCGATCTGGCTGATCAGTTGATCGGGCAGGGGCTGGATCGCGCGCAACGGACGCGGCGCGGGCGCGGTGCCGGACGTGTCGGGGTGCGCGGCCGCGGCGGGGGCGCCGGCAGGCGTTTCGGAAAATTCTGACATGGCGAAATTATAGCGACTCGGCGCCAGGGGCTCGCGGGCATGCCTCATGCGTGCCGATCGTACGGCCCGGTGCGGCAGATTTTTAATCGCGCCGAGGCACTTTATGTATCATGTCGCGGTCAATTCGCAACGGTTTGCGATACTGCATGCCGGCTCTCTCCGCAGGCCGCGCGGCGGCCGTTTTTCCACGCTCATATTCGCTCGATAAAGGACGTTCCTTGGATACGTTGCTACATTTCGTCAACCTTGTCCTGCACATCGACAAGTTTCTCGGGGACTTCATTCACGTGTACGGCGCCTGGGTCTATGCGGTGCTGTTCCTGATCGTGTTCGCCGAAACCGGGCTCGTCGTTCTGCCGTTTCTGCCGGGCGATTCGCTGCTGTTCATCGGCGGCGCTTTCTGCGCGACCGGGCAGATGAACCTCGGCGCGCTGATCCTGCTGCTGCTGATCGCGGCGGTCACCGGCAATACCACCAACTATCTGATCGGGCGCGCCATCGGGCCGCGCGTGTTCAATTCGCATATTCCGGTGCTCGAGCGCTTTCTCGATCGCGCCGCGCTGCAGAAGACGCACAACTTCTACGAGAAGCACGGCGGCAAGACCATCGTGCTCGCACGCTTCATCCCGGTCGTGCGGACCTTCGCGCCGTTCGTCGCGGGCGCCTCGACGATGACGTGGAGCCGGTTCCAGTTCTTCAACGTCATCGGTGCGCTGTCGTGGGTGCTGCTGCTCGTGCTGCTCGGCTACTTCTTCGGCAACATCCCGTTCATCCGTCAGTATCTGAACGTGATCGTGCTCGTCGGTATCGGCGCGGCGATCGTGCCGGTCGTGCTCGGCGGCCTGTGGAAGATGCTGCGCAAGAATGGCGCGAATGCGAGTAACCGCTGAGGTGAGGCGATATCCGCATACCGGTATCGGGTGATAGTGCCGGCCCGTTTTGGGGTACGGATCGGGGCATGAAAATCGGGGCATGAATCAGAGCATGAAAAAGGGGTCGCTAGTTTAGCGACCCCTTTTTCATGGTGCCTGCTGTACTGAAGCCGTATTTCCTGTCTGCGCGCCCGTCGCCTTTTCCGATCAATCGCGTGTGACTGCGCGCGGCGCCAGCGGCGTTTCCGGCGTCGGATAACCGGCTTCCTTGAAGGTCTCTATGATCGCGCGATTCGTGTCGAAATAGACCTGCCAGTAGTTCTGGTTCGACGTATAAGGGCGCACGCACAGCAAAGGCCCTTCCGGCGTGAAGCTCAATACCTCGATATCCGGCGCGGGGCTCTCGACGACATTGGGAATTTTCGTCACGGCCGCTTTGAGGCGCGCCATCGCATCGGCCGGGTCGACGCCATTGGCGATCTTCGCCGTCAGCTCGACCCGGCGCACCGGCAATACGCTGTAGTTCGAGATCGTGTCGGAGAAGATCTTGTTGTTGCCGACGATCGTCGTGACGTTGTCGGGCGTCACGATCGTGGTGCCGAACAGACCCAGTTCCGTGACCGTGCCGGTGACGCCGGCCGCGGTGACGAAATCGCCGACCTTGAACGGCCGCAGCACCTGCATGAATATGCCGGCCGCGAAGTGCGCGAGCAGACCGCCCCATGCCGTGCCGATCGCGAGACCGAGACCGGCGAGCAAGGCCGCGAACGAAGTGGTCTGTACGCCGAAGATCTGCAGGATCGCAAGAACGAGCAGCAGGTTCAGCAAGGCGCCGACAATCGAGCTGAGATAGTGAGCGAGAGTGGGATCGACACGGCCGTTGCGCACGACCAGCTTGCGCAGCAGCCCGGTGATGAGGCCGATGATCCAGCGGCCGACGATCCACAGGACGATTGCCCCGACGACCTTGGTGCCGAGGTCGATGCCTCGGGTCATGATGAAGACACGTACGGTTTCAAGATCCAAGATGTACCTCGTTGGATAAGTTGCCATGAACTGATTGAACGGCGCTGGTGCAATACAGCGGCAAATGCTTAGGCGACGGGCGCGACCGGCGAAACCCGGTCCTCGGGAGTTATAGCCGACCGCGCCCGCATGCGCAAGGACCGTTCCTGCTCGTGGCGAGGGCGCTCGGCGTGCGTGGGGCCTGCGCGTCGGCTCAGATGCGCAGACGCGATTCCGAATACGGCGACGTGGAGATCATGATCGTCTTGCAGGCGTCGAGCTTCGTCGAGCGTCGGCGGCGTGCCACGTAGTGCCATGCGAACGCGACCATGATCGCCAGCACATAGGCGCCCGAGCGCTGGAAAAATGTTGCCGTTCGTGAAAATTGCCCGTAGCGGCTCTGCGCATCGGCGAACACGACGAAGGTCAGCACGATATCGAGGACAAGTGCGATCGCGGCGAGTGCGGCGAACACGCGCGGACCACTCAGCGTGGCGCCGGCGCCGAGCCGGTTGTACAGGCCGCACGCGAGCGACACGCCGGCAAGCAGGGCGAGATTGACAAGGATGTCTAACAGAAAGTGGGTCATATCGATCCAATGAAAGCGTAGTGCGCCGTGGCGTCGCCGAAACGTCCGCTTGTGCAACGTATCGGGCATGCCGTGTTGATCTGGCGACCGCGATCATTACATATCTTCCTGTCTCGATAAATAAGCACGCGATGTCGATCGAGCACAAACCGCAACGCGGCTATGCAACGGACATTGGCAAAAATTTTGCGTCTGCAACATTTTTTGTCGCCCGTCTTTGTCGCCAATCATCACGTATGAAAACCGGACGTGAATTAACCGTCTACGGCTGATGTCCACGAAGCACTTCCATCGAGCTCTATGCGTACGGGCTATTTGAATTGAATGCCTCGGCTGCGAACCTGACACATCGCTGTCGCTCGTGCGCAGTAATCTCTTTCCTATACTGGTCCGGGATTGCGCATGGAAAGCCGCGCCCGATTGCTGCCTCTCGACGTATTCGCAACACGATCGACCAATTGCGCGTAGAGTCAACGCCTGCGCATGATGTCGAGGTGTGATCGACGGCAGCGCAGCGAACTATACGGCGTTAGTTTTTTTCTCTCGCCCGAATCGAATAAGTCAATTTCCGTTGCCGACCCGAAGCCAATATTATGTCTAAGGTACCCGGAGTTTGGCCGAGGCCGGGTAGGTAATCATTGAACACGGTTGAAGGAGATAACGCATGTCAAGCGAAGCAAAATGCCCATTCAAGCATACTGCCGGGAGTGGCACGACCAACCGCGACTGGTGGCCGAAGCAGTTGCGACTGGACCTGCTCAGCCAACATTCCACCAAGTCCAATCCGCTGGACAAGGACTTCAACTACGCTGAAGCATTCAAGAGTCTCGATCTGGCTGCCGTCAAGAAGGATCTCGCGGCGCTGATGACCGACTCGCAGGAGTGGTGGCCGGCCGACTTTGGTCACTATGGGCCGCTGTTTATCCGTATGGCATGGCATAGCGCCGGCACGTACCGCACCGGCGATGGCCGTGGAGGTGGCGGCCGCGGTCAGCAGCGGTTCGCGCCGCTCAACAGCTGGCCCGATAACGTCAGCCTCGACAAGGCCCGTCGTCTGCTGTGGCCGATCAAGCAAAAATATGGCCAGAAGATTTCCTGGGCCGATCTGCTGATCCTCACCGGCAACGTCGCGCTCGAAACCATGGGCTTCAAGACTTTCGGTTTCGCCGGCGGTCGCGAGGACACGTGGGAGCCGGACCACGACGTCTATTGGGGCGCGGAAACGACCTGGCTCGGTGGCGATCTGCGCTATGGCAAGGGTGCGGCTGCCGACCCGCAGACACAGAGCGCCGAGGCAGGCCGCAATCTCGAGAATCCGCTCGGCGCGGTGCAGATGGGTCTCATCTACGTGAACCCCGAAGGGCCGGATGGCAATCCCGATCCGCTCGCGGCGGCTTTCGACATTCGCGATACGTTCGGGCGCATGGCGATGAACGACGAGGAAACCGTTGCGCTGATCGCCGGCGGCCACACGTTCGGCAAGACGCACGGCGCCGGTCCGGCCAGCAACGTCGGCCCTGAACCCGAAGCCGCCGACCTCGAGAACCAGGGGCTCGGCTGGCGCAACAGCTTCGGCACCGGCAGTGGCCGCGACGCGATCACGAGCGGTCTCGAAGTGACGTGGACTACCACGCCGACGAAGTGGGGCATGGGCTTCTTCGAAAACCTGTTCGGCTACGAATGGGAACTGACGAAGAGCCCGGCCGGCGCGCATCAATGGGTCGCGAAGAACGCGGGAGAAACCATTCCGCATGCCTATGACGCGTCGAAAAAGCTGCTGCCGACGATGCTCACGACCGATCTCTCGCTGCGCTTCGATCCGGCCTACGAAAAAATCTCGCGCCACTTCATGGCGAATCCGGATGCGTTCGCCGATGCGTTCGCGCGTGCATGGTTCAAGCTGACGCACCGCGACATGGGTCCGCGCTCGCGCTACCTCGGCCCGGAAGTGCCGGCCGAAGAACTGCTCTGGCAAGACCCGATTCCGGCCGTGAATCATCCGCTCGTCGACGCGCAGGACATTGCCGCGCTCAAGCAGAAAATCCAGGCATCGGGACTTAGCGTCGCGCAACTGGTGTCGACCGCGTGGGCCTCGGCTTCGACCTTCCGCGGCTCGGATATGCGCGGCGGCGCCAACGGTGCGCGTATCCGTCTTGCACCGCAAAAGGACTGGGACGCCAACCAGCCCGCGGAACTGGCGAAGGTGCTGAAGGTGCTCGAAGGCATCCAGAGCGAGTTCAACGGCAGCGCAGCGGGCGGCAAGAAGGTCTCGCTCGCAGACCTGATCGTGCTGGCGGGCGGCGTCGGTATCGAGCAGGCGGCACAGAAGGCCGGCCAGAGTGTCGAAGTGCCGTTCTCGCCGGGCCGCATGGATGCCTCGCAGGAGCAGACCGACGTGGAATCGGTCGGCATGCTCGAACCGGTTGCCGACGGTTTCCGCAACTACGTGAAGGGCAAGTTCGCGTTGCCGGCCGAAGCGCTGCTGATCGACAAGGCGCAACTGCTGACGCTGAGCGCGCCGGAAATGACGGCACTGGTCGGCGGTCTGCGCGTGCTGAACGTCAATGCCGGCAAGCATGCGCAGGGCGTCTTCACCGATCGTCCCGAAACGCTGAGCAACGACTTCTTCCGCAACCTGCTCGATATGAACACGGAGTGGAAGCCGCTCTCCGAGGAGCGGGATGCGTTCGAGGGACGTGATCGCAAGACCGGTCAGGTGAAGTGGACCGGTTCGCGCGTCGATCTGGTGTTCGGTTCGAACTCCGTGTTGCGCTCTCTCTCCGAAGTCTATGCAAGCGGAGACGGGCAGCAGAAGTTCCTTCGCGACTTCGTCGCCGCATGGGTCAAGGTGATGAACCTCGACCGGTTCGATCTCGCCTGAGCGGGCCCATGACCTCGCCGGGACGAAGCGTTCCGGCGAGGTCGGCAAGTACGCGAATCGACGCGAGTCCGACATGAAGCCGTGATGCCTTGCGGCACTTTGCTTCGGAAAACCACCAAGGGTTACAGCGCTTCATGCCTGTAACCCTTTGTTGTTCGTGGCGAGCGGTATGGATTCGACGACCCGCACTCAGCCTGTCGGAGAAGGGGGGAAGCCACTGGAACGGCTGCGAAAAGTCGTCCGAATCTCGATACCCGAAATATATGATCGATCTCGAAACCCCAGAGTAGCAGGCGTTCCGGCCCATACCATGCTTTCAAGGTATGAAAAACGACTGGAACAGTATTGGACGCTCTCAGTACGCCGCGTGTATAAAACACACACTGTGACCGCACTGAAGCAGCCTCCGCCATGACCACTCCGACGATCGAACGTATCGAAACCTGCCTCGTCGATTTGCCGACGATTCGCCCTCACAAGCTCTCGGTTGCCACGATGCACGGGCAAACGCTGATGCTCGCGAAGGTCTATTGCAGCGACGGCATCGTCGGCATCGGCGAAGGCACCACGATCGCCGGCATGGCCTACGGCCCGGAAAGCCCGGAAGCGATGAAGCTCGCCATCGACACCTACTTCGCACCGGCCATGATCGGCCAGGACGCGACGCGCATCCAGGCGTTGATGGCGCATCTCGGCAAGCTGGTCAAGGTCAATCACTTCTCGAAGAGCGCGCTCGAAACCGCGCTGCTCGATGCACACGGCAAACGCCTCGGCGTGCCGGTCAGCGAACTGCTCGGCGGCCGCCGCCGCGAGCGCTTGCCGGTCGCATGGACGCTCGCTTCGGGCGATACCGCGAAAGATATCGCCGAGGCCGAGCATATGCTCGACATTCGCCGCCATCGGATCTTCAAGCTGAAGATCGGCGCGAAAGAACTCAAGACCGACATCAAGCACGTTGCCGACATCAAGAAGGCGGTGGGCGAGCGCGCCGCGGTGCGTGTCGACGTCAACATGGCCTGGAGCTCGACGCAGGCGGCATGGGCGATTCCCGCGCTGGCCGATGCCGGCTGCGAACTGGTGGAGCAGCCGGTTGCGTCCGTCGTGGCGCTGGCGCGCCTGATGCGCCGTTTCCCGGTCGCGCTGATGGCCGACGAAATCCTGCAAGGCCCGGAAAGCGCATTCGAGATCGCGAAGAGCGGTGCGGCCGACGTGTTCGCGATCAAGATCGAGCAGAGCGGCGGTCTGTTCGCCGCGCAGCGCGTCGCCGCGATTGCCGACGCCGCCGGTATCGAACTGTACGGCGGCACGATGCTGGAAGGCGCGTTCAGCACGATCGCCTCGGCGCATCTGTTCGCGAGCTTTGCGAACCTGCAGTGGGGCACCGAACTGTTCGGGCCGCTGCTGATTACCGAAGAAATTCTGACCACACCGCTGGATTACAGCGACTTCGAGTTGACCGTGCCGAATGGCCCGGGTCTGGGCATCGAACTGGACGAAGCGAAGCTCAGGCGTTTCACCCGCGACGGGCTGCTGAAAGTCACTCGATAACCCCGACAACCACCGATAGGGTGCCGACCATGCTTTACCACGTACGAATGGATGTGAATATTCCGGCCGACATGCCGGCCGATGTCGCCAATGAAATCAAGGCGCGCGAAAAGGCCTATTCGCAGGACCTGCAGCGCAGCGGCAAGTGGCGCCATATCTGGCGTCTTGCCGGCGAGTACGCGAACTACAGCATTTTCGATGTAGAGAGCAATGCCGAGCTGCACGACATTCTGACCGGCTTGCCGCTATTTCCGTACATGAAAATTTCGGTGACGCCGCTGTGCCGTCACCCGTCGTCGATTCGCGACGGCGACGCCTGAGCCAGCGGAGCAGGCCGCTCCTCCGGGCGCGGACCCGCACTGAGCCATTTCCCCTGATACACATGGAGACTGTCATCATGAACGTCAAAGTATTCCAGAGCAAGGAAGCGCAGGACCTGTTGAAGGCCGCATCGAATATCGACGGCAGCAACGGCAATGTACGTTTTCAACAGATCATTCATCGTCTGCTCGGCGATCTGTTCAAGGCCGTCGACGATCTCGACATCACGCCCGACGAAGTCTGGGCCGGCGTCAACTACCTGAACAAACTCGGTCAGGATGGCGAAGCGGCGCTGCTCGCCGCGGGCCTCGGCCTCGAGAAGTATCTCGACATCCGTATGGATGCCGCCGACAAACAGGACGGTCTCGACGGCGGCACGCCGCGCACCATCGAAGGCCCGCTCTATGTCGCGGGCGCGCCGGTGCGCGATGGCATGTCGAAGCTCGACATCAACCCCGACGAGGACGCCGGCCCGCTCGTGATTCACGGCACGGTCACGGGTCCGGACGGCAAGCCGGTTGCGGGTGCGGTCGTCGAATGCTGGCACGCGAATTCGAAGGGCTTCTATTCGCACTTCGACCCGACGGGCGCGCAGAGCGAGTTCAATCTGCGTGGCGCGGTGAAAACCGGCGCCGACGGCAAATACGAATTCCGTACGCTGATGCCGGTCGGTTACGGCTGCCCGCCGCATGGCGCCACCCAGCAGTTGCTGAACGGGCTCGGCCGTCACGGTAACCGCCCCGCTCACGTGCACATCTTCGTCACCGACGACAAGCACCGCAAGCTGACGACGCAGTTCAACATCGAAGGCGATCCGCTGATCTGGGACGACTTCGCCTACGCGACGCGTGAAGAACTGATTCCGCCTGTTGTCGAGAAGACTGGTGGTGAAGCGCTGGGTCTGAAGGGCGATGCATACAAGTCGATTCAGTTCGACGTCAGGCTGACGCCGCTGGTCCAGGGTAAGGACAACCAGGTCGTCAACCGGCGGCGTGCTTCGGCTGCGGCTTAACGCGGGACATAGCGGCGGCGCGTGAGCGTCGCCGCTTGTTTTTCCGGCGTAGCGAAGTTCGCACTGCGTTTGCAGCCATGTTTGCAGCCACATTCGCAGCCACGTTCGCTTCAACGCTTGCATTACCCGGCGCGTGCGAGTTCATTGCCTCGTGCGCGGCCGCTGTCAGATTACTATCGAAAAATCGGTGCCGGCATGCCACGCCATGCCGCCCGACGTTCAATAAAGAGGTGGGAGCCAACAGTGTCCAGTGAAATGCGTGAGCAGGCAGCACGCGATGTCCTTGCCGTACTGCCCGATCGAGCCAACGATCTGGCGCGGCTGCGCATCCTTGTCGATGGCGACGAGCCCGTCGTGACCGTCATTGGCAAATACAACCACGGCAAGAGCAGTCTGCTCAACGAATTGATCGGCCGCGATACCTTTGCGGTTTCCGACCGGCGTGAAACGGTGAGCCTCGCGGATAACGTGCATCGAGGCGTGCGCTGGCTCGACGCGCCGGGGCTCGACGCCGACGTGGGTACCGCCGACGATCGCCATGCGCTGCAAGCGGTATGGCTCAGGTCGGACATTCGTCTCTTCGTGCATGCCGCCAAGGAAGGCGAACTCGACGAAAAGGAAACGGCGCTCTTCGCCGAATTGAATGCCGACGGCGCGAGAACGCGGCGTCAAACGTTTTTCGTGCTCTCGCAAGCCGACCAGCTGGCCGACGAGGTCGAACTCGACAAAGTCTGCACGGCGATCGGCAAGCAGGCGCCGGGCACGGAGCTGAACGTCGTTTCGTCGATGCGCAATCGCAAAGCGCTCGAAGGCGGCAAGCAGCTTCTGCTTGAGAAAAGCGGCATTCCCGCGCTGCGCGCCGCGTTGCACTCGGCGCTCGAGCGCGTGCCGCAGGCGCGGGCACATGAAGTCGCGCTCGTGTTCGACGACATCCGCGAAGAATGTCGCGCGCTGCGTGCCGGGCACGAGACAACGCTCGCTGCGCTGCGCGAAACGCAGCAGCGTCAGGCGCTCGAATTTCGTCAGGGCCTGAAGGCGGTCATCGAGAAGGTGAGCGGCGACATCGAGGCGATGTTGAATGCGCTCGGCACCGATCACGCGGCGATACCGGATTCCGCGCAGGACGCTTATGCGATCACCGCCGGAAAGGTGGAGCGCGGGCACATTCAGATTGCCTACTCGCGTGCCTGCATCGAAATGGATGGTTTTCTGGTCGGGCACGGCGTGGATGGTTTGCCGCCGGAACAGGAAACGAGCTCACGCCGCATGAATTCGGTGATGATCGCCGTGATGGGCGTGTCCGTGAAATTCCGCAAGGACTTGCGCAGGATGTTCTGCGAAGCGGCGGGGCGCGAACGCATGCAGCGCGAGTTCACGCACTACTACGAGCTATCCGACGACCGGCGCGCATTAGCCGGGCGGATCGCGCAAACGCAAGCCGCGATCGTCGCCGCGGAACAGGCATCGGCCGCGTTGCGCACACTGGAAGCGCGCGCATGAAAGCGGACGTGAGCAACGAACTGCGCTTTATCGCCGAAGTCGACGGGTTCGAATTCGTCGAGCGCGATATCGGCAAGATTCTGCACTCGCTGGATGCCTGGCTGGCGAAGCTGAACGCCGATCTGCAAGACCATCTTCTCGCCGGCGATGGTTTGAAAGAGCAGAGCGCATTGGCCGCTCAGGCGGCTGCCATCAACGCCGTACTGCAAAACAATTCGCAGGCGTGTGCCCGGCAATGGGCCGATCTGGAATCCGCCCAGGCGCTGGCCGACTCCTTCGATGAGAACGCCTTGCTGCTCGTATTCGGCAAGTTCAACGCCGGCAAAAGTTCGTTCTGCAATTTTCTCGCGGACCGCTTCGTCGCGCACGGCAAGGCCGTGCAGTATTTCCATGTCGATGCGGGCCGCGTCGTCGAGACGGCGGAGCGCTTCAGCGAAGGCGCGACCGAAACGACGTCGCGTCTGCAAGGCGTGCGTCTCGGCGAAAAGCTCGTCTTGCTGGACACGCCCGGCTTGCACTCGGTGACGCAGGACAATGCGGCGCTGACGCAGCGCTTTATCGACAGTGCCGATGCGGTGATCTGGCTGACCAGTTCGACGTCGCCGGGGCAAGTGCAGGAGCTCGACGAGTTGGGCCGCGAACTGCATCGCAACAAGCCGCTGCTGCCGGTCGTGACACGCAGTGACGTGTACGAGGAAGACGAAGTCGACGGCGAGATCGTCAAGCTTCTGTGCAACAAGACGGCGCAGGGCCGTGCGCTGCAGGAGGCCGACGTCGAAGCGCGCGCGCGGCAAAAGCTCGTGGAAATGGACGTGGATGCCGCGTTGCTGAAGCGGCCCGTGTCGATCTCCGCGTACACGGCACGCATGCAGGGCGAGACGCCGCCGGCCTTGAGCGACGCGGGATTCGAACGGCTGTACGCGGCGTTGCTTTCCATCACCGAGCCGGCGCTCGTCTACAAGCGGCGCAAGCGGGCGGAGATAGTGCTGCACCATCTGGAAGAGAACGTGCTCGGCAAGTTATGCGGCGAAGTGCTGCCGCTGCTCGCGGAGCTGGATGCGGCATCGCAGGCGGCGCGCGATCTGCTCGAACGACAGCAGGAGCGGATTGTCAACGCCGTATGGCGCGGCATTCTGCCGACGTTGCCGGCATTGCTCGAACAGCATGCTGAGGAACGTGACGTGCCGGCGATCCGCGAGAGCCTGTCGCGTGCGATTCACGAGGCGTTTTCGCGCGAGGCGAACACGCAGTTCGCCGATTACGTCATCGCAAACGAGGCAACGGTCGTGACCCTCGATCTCGATCAGGCGGTGGGTTTCGAGAGCATCGTGCTCGCGTATCCCGAGACGGACGGAAGCCTGCGCGAAGTCGTGGCCGTCGATTATCAGAAGCTGCACGCCGCGCTGAAACAGGCGATTCATACGAGCGTGCTGCGCCTTGCCCGCAAGGCCGGCAAACAGTGCAATGCTTCGCTCGAGCGCCTGATCGAACTTACAGGACGACTGAAGAATGCGTTGGGTCTTCACGCCCAGGGCTTGTTGGCGCTGAAAAGCGAATTGCGCGCGGAGTTCGATTGAAGGAGCGCGCTTCGGTGTTGCCGGTATGCGGCAATGCCTGAGGGCGATTCAATCAACGGCGACGGCAACCGGCATGACAGGACACGGTTGAGACGGGAAGCGCAGCACCATGCGGCAGCCCGGCGCGTTGTCGTGTATTTCGAGCGAGGCGTCGTGTAGCCGCGCAATCGCCGCCACGAGACTGAGGCCGAGGCCGTGCCCCGGCGTCGAGCGGGTGGCCGCCGCGCCGCTGCGGTAAAACGGCCTGAGCACCGCGCGATGCTCGGCGGCCGCGATGCCCGGTCCGTTGTCGGCGATCTGCAATACCGCCTGCGTGCCATGCATGCGCACGTCCGCGGTCACGGCGCCGCCGTGCGGCGTAAATTTCAGCGCATTGTCGAGCAGGTTTTCGATCGCACCGAACAGGAGATCGTAATCGCCGCTCACTTCCACGCGTGCCGAAGCGCTCAGTGCCAGCGAGAGCCGACGGTGTTCGGCCAGCGGCTCGTAGAGTTCCGCCGCGTCGCGCAGGACCGCGTCGAGCGAGATCGTACGGAAGCTCGAACGCCGGCTGCCGGATTCGATTTCCGCGATTCTCAGCAGGGCCGAAAACCGCGCCAGCACGACGTCGGACTGCGCGATGGCTCCATCGATCGCCTGCGCGTAATCGGCTGTCGTCCTGGACCGGTGGCTCGCGCGTTCGAGCCCCGCGCGCAGATGCGTCATCGGCGTGCGCAGATCGTGGGCGACGCCCGCGCACACGCTGCGTACCTCGTCCACGAGGTGCTCGATTTCGTCGAGCATGGTGTTGACGATCATGCTGAGCCGGTCGAGGTCGTCGTGCGTGCCGTGTGTCGGCAGCCGCCGCCCGAGTTGGCCGGCCATGATTTCCCGAGCCGTTTCGCCGACCGCGCGAATACGGCGGTTCGCGAGGCTATTGAGCATCGCGCCGCAGGCAAGCGTGAGCAGGATCGATAGCGTCACGCCCGCGCATAGCGTTTTGACGAGCGTCTGGTCGAAGCGCAGCACGCTGTCGATCGAATGGCCGACCACGATGCGCAGTCCGTCGTCTGTCGGGATGATGATGCCGCGAAAGTGCGCCGTCGATACGCCGGTCCCGTCGTCCACCGTCTGCGTATAGTTGAACGGCACGCGCTCCGGTTCGTGCGGAAGCGTCGGCACGTTGCCGGCGAGGCGGGTACCGTCCGCGTCGAAGATGCCGTAGGGCAGCGTGTCCGCGATATCGCGGCGGCTTAGTGTCGCGATGCGCGAGATGGCCTTGTCGCGACTGATCGCGTGGAATTCGGAGAACTTGCCCTTCAGCCGGTGATCGACTTCGCGCATCAGGTAGCTGCTCGTCAGCCAGTACAGTGACACGAACAGCACCAGCGACGAGACGGCGAATACCAGCAGCAGCCAGCCGGTGCCGCTAGGCTGCACCGGGCAGGTACGTCTAGCCGAACGCATGAAGGATGTAGCCCGTATTGCGCACCGTGACGATCATCGGCGAGAGCCGGCCCTCGAGGCTGATCTTGCGGCGCAGGCTGCAGATATGCATGTCGATCACGTTGGTCTGTGTGCTGGAGTGGTAATGCCATACCGACTCCAGCAGCATCCTGCGCGTGACGACGTCGCCCGCGTGACGCATCAGGAACAGGAGCAGGCTGTATTCGCGCGGTTTCAGTTCGACCGGATGACCGGCGCGCCGCACCGTGCCGGCCGCCGGATCGACGGTCAGATCGTCGACCCGAAGCGCCGATCCGGCGACGGCGGTGTCGTCGCTCATGCGGCGGCGCCGTAGCAGCGCGTTGAGTCGCGCGGTCAGTTCCAGCCAGTTGAACGGCTTGACCATGTAATCGTCGCCGCCGGTGCGCAGCCCGCGCACGCGCTCGTCGACCGCGTCGAGCGCGCTCAGGATCAGCACCGGCATCTGTTTGCCGATGTTGCGCAGCGTCGCGAGAATCGACAGACCGTCGACGTCGGGCAGCATGCGGTCGAGCACGATCGCGTCGAATTTGCCGTTGGTGGCTTGCAGCAGGCCCTCAAAGCCCGTTGCGACCCATTCGACCTGGAAGCCGTGGTCTTCGAGTGCGGCCGTAATTTCGAGTGCCGCGCCGTCGTCGTCTTCGACGACCAGAATACGTGACTTGCCTGTGGACATGTCGCTTACCGGTTGCCTCGCGGGTTTGTCCACCGGGGACGAAGCGCGTGGCCGGCCACTTCGTTCGTATGCATCGAGTGCCCGGTTTCGCTGAACGCGAAGCCGGGAGAAGAGGCGTGGACGGGGCGGCGTGTTGGCACCCATTTCGGTTCAGGAGTGCGGTCTATGCCACCTGATATGAGGTGCCTGGAAACGACGTAATAATCCACGGTGCTCCGGCGATATTATTTTCAGAACATTTTCTATATTCATTCATTTAGCCTTCAATAGCGAGAAATTGGGGCTGGGAATGAACGCTGTAAATAAACACTACAAATTTTTTGCGCGACGATGTTATCCGCGATTCCTTATCAATACCTTAAGGGTGTCGAAGAATCGAAGCGGCAGGACTACTGAGGACGACGGATGGCCGCCAGTCTTCCCCGCTGGTCCGGGCAGATGGGTCCGGTAGCGGACGCTGACCCATCAGTTTCATCGACGGACCACATGATTGACGTCACGGCGCCGCGCCCGCCGCGCCGAGGTCGCCTCCGAGGTTACCTCTATACGTCACGCACGGTACAGGCCCGCACGCTACGGGGAAATCGCGCCCGGCGTTTATAAATGCAAGGCTGACGTAATAGCGATGCCATGCGTCCTGACTAAAGTCCCACCGCAGTTTTTCTGCGCGGTAAATCGTGTAGGTGACCTTTCGGCTCGGCAGCGGCATGGGTAAATCAAGCTAGCCGGTTTAGCCATTCATATACGTTTCCGGCATGGCCTGCTTTTGCTATGCGATGGGACTTATTCCAAATCCAAAATTGATAGAGGTTTGAATGAAAAGTACCGCACTTCGCCTGCTGCCGATTGCAGCAATGACGTCCATGCTTTGGGCTTGCGGCGGTAGCAGCACACCGGGGCAAAGCGGTCCGAACCCGTCGTCGACGCCTTCCGCGCCGAACCCTGCCTCGGGCACCACGCCGACCCCGACCCCGACCGCACAGGCGAGCCTGCTGGTTTCGCGCGGCGTCTATGACCCGAGCTTCACGGTCACGGGCACGCTGCCGTACAACGCCACGCCGGAAACGACCAACGCTTCGCCGGTGAGCGCCGTGACGCCGGGCACCTATCCGAACGTGTTCACGACGGAAGGGACGACCCCCGACGGCAATTTCGGCGTGACCGCCGATATCGTGATCGATCAATGGGCCGCCGGCGCCACCAGCCCGACCACCTATCTCGACGTGACGGCCGCGGCCAAGAAGGGCGGTTTCGATTTCACGACGAGCTTCGCATCGAAGTCGGAACTCGCGATGAACCTGTCGCAGGACGGCACCGCGATTACGTTCAACGGCTATAACGCACCGATCGACTCGATCGATCTCTCGAACTCGAACACGCCGGGCGTGATCGATCCGACCAACCCCGACGTTGCCACGCCGACGTACCGCACGGTCGCCCAGCTCAACCTGGCAACCAAGGCCGTGACGTTTACGAACACCAACGCTTACTCGGGCAACAACGGCCGCGCCTCGGTGCTGGTCGGCGGTCAGTACTACATCGTCGGCAACGCCGGCAACTCGGGTTCGTCGCCGAACCCGACCTATGGCCAGCTCGACATGCTGACCATGAACACGGGCGTGCAGACGCTCGCGGCAGGCAGCAGCTGCGCATTCTCGCAGCCGGTCGGCACGTTCTTCTCGGGCAACAGCAGCACCTACGCGGCACCGACGTCGTGCGGTCTGGGCACGATCACCGACGCGCTGTCGAGCACTACGTTCGCCAAGAAGACCAACGCCGGCGGCAACCAGTTCGGCTTCTCGCTGACCTCGCTCAGCCAGCCGTTCGACAAGACCGGCAAGGATGCCAACTTCCGCGGTCTGTTCCTCGCGCCGGACGGCACCCTGTACGCGTCGAAGGGCAGCGGCGGCAACGGCGTGAACACGGTCTTCCAGGTCGGCGCAACGGGCGCGCTCGCGAACGGCGCGAAGTTCAGCAACCTGCAGAACGTCGCCATCACGCCGCTCTTCACCACGCCGACGACCGCATGGTCGGGCGCGCCGGGCGCCGCCAACGAACCGACGTCGAACGCCACGCTGACCACGGCGCTGACGGCCGCCAGCGTGACGTCGTGGCCGATGAGCTGGAATACGGGCTTCCCGTTCGGCATGTGGATGCCGAAGACCAACACGAACCTGATGTTCGTGGCTGACGAAGGCGACGGCGATCCGGCCGACATGACGATCGGCAGCGGCGGTCTGTGGGTCTATCAGAAGTCGGGCAGCACGTGGACGGCGATCGCCCACCTCACCCAGGGTCTGAATCTCGGCCAGGCGTACACCGTGACCGACACCGCCGGCACGTACGGCACGGCGGGCGCGAAGTACACGACCTCGGCCGACGGTCTGCGCAACATCACCGGCCAGGTCAACAGCGACGGCTCGTACACGATCTACGCGATCACGTCGACGGCCAACAACAGCCTCGGTACGACGTTCGACGCGGGTGCCGATTCGAACCAGCTCGTGAAGATCACGCTGAGCGTGAGCGGCACGACCGTGACGACCTCGGGCTTCTCCGTGATGCAGACGGCGCCGTATGGCCAGGTTCTGCGCGGCGTGACGATGACGAGCCGCTAAGCGGCAACGCTGGCAGGCACCGGACAGGGTCCGGTGCGTTTCGGATGGCCCGCATTCTTCGGAGTGCGGGCCATTTGTCTGGTCAGGCGCGAATCTGTACCTTGATCGAATGCGCGCTTTTGTCCGCGGCGATCCTGAAGGCCTCGTCGATCTCGGCCAGATCCATCTCGTGCGTGACCATCGTCCGAAGCACGTTGCCCTTGCGCGCCAGCAGATCGATCGCGACCTCGAAGTCGTGCTTGCCGTCGATGACGCTATAGCAGTTCGGCAGATGGATGGTGAGCTCGCGTTCGAGGGCCTCGATGATTTCGAGTCCGCGGAAGCCGCGATCGAACGCGCCGAGGACACCCAGCATGCCGAGGTGGCGCACGAGCTTGCACGAGAAGTCGAGCGTGTCGGCCGAGCCGCCCACGGTCTCGATCGCATAGTCGGCGCCGAGGCCATCCGTCACCTGATTGATCTCGCCGGCGGCCGTCGGCAGGTCTAACGAAAGAACCCCCGCCGCGCCCATCTTCAGGGCGGCCTTCGCCTGGACCTCGTGCTTGGCGACCACATAAACCTTCTCGCTGCCGGCGTCGAGTGCCGCCGCCAACGCGGAGAGTCCGATGGTTCCCGCGCCCACGATCACGCCCGTCATGCCCGGACCGATCCCCATGCGCCGCGCCGCATGCACGCCGACGGCGACAGGCTCGACGATGGCGCCGAGCTGATCGTCGACCGCATCCGGAAGCGGAAACACGCCAACCGCCTTCGTCCTCACGAACTCGGCAAAACCGCCGCCGAACGGAAACTCGCGTGCCTGGCAGTGCAGCGCATAGCCGCGCTTGCAAAAAGCACATTTCCCGCACGCGGTGCCGAGCACCATGTCGACGGTGACGCGCCGGCCGAGCAAGGTGTTCGTCACGCCTTCGCCGACCGCAACCACGACGCCGCTCAGTTCGTGGCCCATGGGAAAGCCGGAGCGGCCGGCAAACGTTCGATAGGGATGCAGATCGCTGCCGCAGATGCCGATATTGGCGACCTTCAGAACAACCGTTCCCGGGATGGCCTCGGGTCGCTCCATTTCAATCAGTTCGAGCTTGCGCAGGCCGGTCTGCAGCGCCGCTTTCATGGCACCTCCAGCCGAATAGCATTCCTGATTCAATTGACTGTCCCTCCAGGTTCGTTAGGCAACCCGATTATGGCACGGCACCATCGGACGACCGCCGCCCGCACGGACCGCCGTGCTTTTTCCCGCGACAGCTGCACACATCCCTTTCCTTACACGGGCATCGAATTAATTAAAAAGGAACGTAATTTTTCCGCCACGGCTGTTTCATCATTGAGAACGAGAATCTGCTGCCGCGGCGGGTTGCCAGTAAGTACTGAATGGCTTTTGCCCGCGCGAACGGGGAGTGCTGGCGGCATCGGTACGCCATCGCCGCACGCTGTACGACAGCGGACGCCACTTCACCTGGGCCGCAGCGTGGCTGGATATCAAATCGCACAAAGCCAGCGCTGCCGCTCTGCTACCTGACATTTTTATTTCGACATGGGTCCGTGCCTTGAGCAGATCAGGACGCATCGAATCGAGCGTTGCCGGCACGGACAGGCAATGGACTGATCCATGACAAGTTTAATGAAATTTTTCTGAGGGGATGTGTCAATGAAATTGAAAGCAATACTAAAGAAAGAAATCCTGATCCTGGGCTGCCTCGCGCTTGCCGCGTGCGGCGGTGGCGGGAATTCCGGCGCGTCCGCACCGTCGGGTGCTTCCACGCCGTCAGGTGCGTCTACCCCGTCGGGTGCTTCCACGCCGACGGGCGCCTCCGCACCGACGGGCGCTTCCACGCCGGTCGTAACCCCGGCCAGCCTGACGTGGTCGGTCGACTCCGGTACGACCGTGACGCAGGCACAGATCGCCGTGAGCCCGTCCATCGGCTCGGGTGCCGGCGGTACGCCGTTCACGCTGGCGGCTCTCGCGGCCGACCCCAACAACACGCAGACCGTCGTGAGCGCGTCCAACCCGTTCCAGGCCAACGGCAACGTGCCGGATACGGCCTATGGGCTTTGCAACTACACGGCCTCGGCGGCACGCCTGTACTACGGCGGCACGACCGCCACCACGAACCCGCTGAACAGCTCGACGACGCCGTTCAATACGCCGACCGCCAAATCGGCCTTCAGCACGAGCGCGACCTATCCGTTCGTGAACATGGCGCCGTTCTATTTCCCGCTGACGTACACGTCGAACGTGACGTCGACCGGCAACGTCAACGCCTCGGCAACGCCGATCATCGGCCTGTTCGACTGGCGTCCCGAGTACATGGACGAAGGCCTGGTGGCGGCCGAATCCGACGACAACGGCAAGACGTGGTACTTCATGCAGAACACGCTGGAGCTGGCCGCGGGCAATAACGTTTGCCCCGCCACGCTGCAAAGCGACAACTCCGCGACGACGGCCGGCGACGGCTGGGGCCACGCCACGATCGTGCAGTTGCCGGGCTCGAATGCGAAGACCGGCGGCCAGATGCTGTACATGCTCAATCGTGCTCCGGCGGCTGTGGACGTTGCGCCGCTCAACGTGATCCAGCTGACCAACGTATCGCCGAAATTCCCGATTCAGAACACGAACGCCACGACGGTCGGCTCGCAGGACATCAACGCGATTCAAACCGCGCTGACGAATACGCCGGGCACGACGTCTCCGGTCGTCGTGCAGCAGACGGTCGGTCTCCTGAACCCCGACGGCATTCTGGCCGTGGTTCCGAATACCACGCCGGGCACGCCCACCACGGTTCTGTACGTGCAGAAGATCCTGAACGGCGACAACACCGGAAGCACCGCTCTGCCGGCTGTGCAGCAGTGCGCCAAGGCCCCGTTCAGCGGCAAGACCAACCATGACATCACGTATGTTCGGCTTGCCACGACGACAGACGGCGTTCACTTCACCGATGAAGGTGCGGTCAATGGCCTGAACGACCCGACCACGGTCGACTACAACGGAACCCGTTGGGTGACGCCGCGCGGCACGCTGATCGACATCAACGGTGACGGCAGCCGCTGGGGCCTGCTGTTCTCGGCAGGCAACTGTCTCGATGCGGACTCCGATGCGTTCCACTACATCGGGTACGCGGAATCGAGCGACCTGAAGAACTGGACCGTCTATAACGACATCAACCATCCGATCGCGTCGATCAACACGATCACCGCGAAGAACCAGGGTGGCAATCAGTCGACGGTGACGATTCCGGCCAATCCGCCGCTGATCCCGACGCAGTCGTGGTTTGCCCAGCGCGTGTACGCACCGTCGGGCATCCAGATCGATCCGACGCACCTGAGCGTGACCTTTGCGGGTTATGGCGTGCAGTCGCCGAAGACCGACCTGCTGAACTACCGTCAGATCGGCAACATCGTGCTGACGGCCAGCAAGGCGCTGCCGAAGGCGCCGAACAACATCAACAACCAGTAAGCGTTGATCTTGCGTAGTACAGACGGTATGCGGT
This sequence comes from Paraburkholderia sp. Cy-641, assembly GCF_011752945.1. NCBI lineage: Bacteria > Pseudomonadati > Pseudomonadota > Betaproteobacteria > Burkholderiales > Burkholderiaceae > Paraburkholderia > Paraburkholderia sp. Cy-641. The sequence continues at coordinate 12,853 of NZ_VWWM01000033.1, read as the reverse complement.
AGCCGTCTGCGGTTTCTCCCGGGCCGTACGTGCCCGAGGGAGCCGAAAGCAGAACCTGAGCGCCACCTGCCTTGACCGGCCAGGTGGCGCTTTGCTTTATGCGTATGGTTGGTGGTTCATGTTTGCGATAGGTGGGCGTCGACAAGAGGGGCCAACTGCGGCGCGTACTCATGTGCCAGATCGTGGTTGCCACCTGCGACGACATGCAAGCGTGCGTCAGGAAGCAGTTCGAGAAGCCGCCGGCCAACCGCGACTGGACTGATTGGATCGGCATCTCCCCAAAGCAGAAGAACCGGCTGCGCGATGCGGCGCAGTTCGTGCGTCAGGTCGGCCTTGAAGGATGTGAACCAGTCGGGGAAAGGCGGATTTGCATTGCTCAATCCACTTCGCCAATCCGTGGCGCCCAGTGCCTGGGTGTCGATTCCGCCGGAAGTTACCGTCAGAACCAGATGAGTGACCAGGTCGGGCTTGGCCAGCGCCGCGCGGATTGCGATCACACCACCCATCGATTGGGCGATCAGGGCGGTGGGTTGGTCGATCTGGTCGACGACCATCCGAAGCAGGTCGTCGATGTCGTTGACGTCGGGCGCAGCGGGCTCCTGGCCGAACCCGGGATACGCGACGATGACTTTTCTGGCGGGGTTCGTCAGGCGATTCGCGAGTGGCTGCCAGAATGCGGTGTTGCCGGATGCGCCTGGCAGGAAGAGTAATTTTGAGGGGGTGCGCGTGTACTGATTCTTCATTGCTTATGGGATGCCGATTGCGCGTATGGACGTTGTGGATGTTGCCAGCGCGAGGAGAACGATTGTCGATGATCCCGATGTTGATGTCGACCGGTCGCTCCTCGCCGACAATACGCTTTCACTAACCGTTCGCACGTTTGTTCGGCGTCAACGGCGGTTATGTCGCTTCATATTTCGATAGGTACGACCGACCATGACGCGACGCTCGACGTGCGGCACCCAATGTCCGCAAGCGTGTGTGCAAGGGGTGTTTGCAACGCACACGCGCCGACAGGCGTCGGAGCGACACGTCGTGCTCGCAGCCTAACCGGTCGCATGGAAAGGGGTACCATGAGGAAGTTATCGAACGCCAGGTTCATCCGTACCTGAGCGTATAACGTCTCCCTGACCAGGAGTCCTGCCATGATCCTCTATCACACCGTACCCGATTCCCCGGTTATCGAAATCTCAGTCGAAGGCAAAATCACCGACCACGAACTGCGCGAAGCCATCGAGCGCATGCGTGGTGATCTTGAACTGAACGGTAAGACCCGCGTGCTCGAACGCATTGAGCATTTCAGTGGCATCGAGCCGAAGGCGCTATGGACCGATATGACGCTCGGTGTCTCCGTTGCCCGCAAGGTCACGCGTGCCGCCGTGGTGGCCGATGCGGGCTGGATTCGCGCTGCGATGCATCTGGCGCGGTTTTTTACGAAGGCTGAAATCAAGGCATTTCACGTCAACGAACTGGAGCAGGCGCGGGCCTGGATCAACGCCTGAACGTCGTTGACAACCGATCGCATCGACGAATGAAGACGACAGTGAATCAATGAGACTTACCGTTCGAGCAGTTTGAAGAACGGCGACGCGATAATGAGTAGTCCAAACGCGAAAACTATCCACCAGGCCGGTGTTCTGAGGTGTGCGAGAGCAGGAACGCGACGCACGAGATAGCACGGAATCAGACAGGCTACGATGCCAAACACCGGCACAGTAAGCTGCATCAGCATCATCGTCGAAATATTGAGCTTTACCCAGAAGGTCAGAAAGCAGACCGTACCGATAGCAATCGCAAACGGCACTAACCGGTTGAAACGGTCACTACGGACCATGAATCTATCGACGATGTTGGTGACAATGCCACGCACGGCGTCGTGGAAACCGAGGTAGATCCCGAAGAAGGCCGTGAAGATTGCCAGAACATTCAGAATCGTAGCCAGAATCCGGACTGTTTCACCTCTCATGACTCTGGCGGCAAGCGCCAGTGAAGAGATGTTGTGCGTCATCGCGTAGACCGCATCCTCGTGGTGTGTCGCCAGCATAAAGGACAGCGCAAAAAACACCACGCAAGTTACGAGGATAAAGTAGGCATATCGGCATGCACGAAGCGACCGATAGTTGGCAATTTCACGCTTTCCTTCCAGTTTCCGGTACGCGACGTTCATCGGATTCAACACATGAACGTAGATGATCGAGAGCATGGCCCAAGGCAAGGTGAGCAGCACGTCAACCATGAACGACGAAATCTCCGGAAAGTGACCGAGTGCGAGGTGAGACACATTCCAGTAAGGCATCATCGACAAACCGAGAAACACAATGATGCCCAGCTTCGAAACAATCATAGGCCCGGAGATACGGAACAGGAGTCGCTCTCCGCGCGACGCGATCAACACAAGCGTAATGATGATCGCACCGATGTACCACGTATGATCGCCGAGTGACGCGGCCGTCAGCTTGTATGTCTGAAGATAGGATGCGCTATCTCTTGTGATAGCCGAGGAATACGCGAGCATTCCCTTCAGCAGCATCAGAAAATAGGCAACGCCCATGAAGCCAGCCCAGTTTTTGCCGAGGTATTGCGTGATGATGTCGTTGTAATCGTCGCACGCTTCGGTATGCGCCAGCGACTGAAGGTACAGTCGAGCCTGAAGGTACGTCGCAGGATAAGCGATCACCAACGCCGTCAAAGACACCCAGAATCCTTTGACGCCCATCTGGATCGGCAGAAAAATGATCCCAGACCCGATCGCCATCCCGATGCACATCACAACCCAGCCGGCGTCATATCGCGTGAAGGGGACCGTGGGCTGCCCGGTTGCTTCGGGCAGGCAAGTTGGCAGCGTGTCGGCAGCGTTTTTCATCGAATCTCCCGGATTTTTTTCTCTTCAATATCGTTCGCCACGCGGCTCATCACATAAAAGCTTCGCGCCACGTCGATACGCCACGGCGCCGCGACTGCATTGTCTGGGGGCAACACGGAGTCGTGTCGTTCCTTATGCCAGTTAGCTTCCCGAAAAGAACCGTCGAGTTGATGCATCTCCTGGCTCGCATTATCGGAGCGCGCGCGGCTCCAAAAAAAGTGTTTCGCTGATTGGAACGTGCAAATGGTTGGGGCCGATTGGCAGGCAGTAGCCGGCAGATTCGCGTGCGGGTATCCGGAGCACCGGTCTCTCGGGATGGTCACGACGAACCATATAGCAGTGGGCGGTGATGACAATTCAGAGTAGAGTGGGCAGCTATCGAAATCGGTCCACCTGTCCGAATCGCTTCCATACCCAAATTGTCCTCAAAGCCAAATTCCCAGAGCCCTCGGCTCGCAGGACCGGATGGTCTCGCGGACGCCTTAAGCGACCGACAGTTCTCGACAAACCTTGCCCGAGGTCTCGATGTACTGCGAGCTTTCACTGCCGCCGAGCCCGTGCTGACCAACCGGGCGCTTTCTGATCGTACCGGGCTACCGAAAGCGACTGTTTCGCGACTCACGTACACGCTCACGCTGTACGGATATCTGGTTCAGGAGGAGTCCGGAGCTTACCGCCTGGGAACAGGTTTCCTCGCACTCAGTCATCCCATTCTGGCGAGCTTGCCGGTACGACAACTCGCGCGCCCATTCCTGCAGGCACTCGCCGATCAAACAGGATTTACTGTAAATCTCGCTATGCGCGAGCGTGTGAAGGCAATCTACATCGATACTGTTCGCGCTGATCTTTTCAATCCCTACCTTCCCGATATCGGACGCGTCAGCCCTCTTCTGCAGAGTGCAATCGGACGCGCACTCATATTCGGTCATCCTTCGGCGGAAAAAGAACGTCTGCTCAATCGGATCAAGGTGGGCGACCCAGAGAACTTCGAGGCAGGCCTTTCACTTCTCAAGGATGACGAAGCATTGTTCGCCAGGACTGGTTATTGTCGCGCACGAGGACCGTGGCTTTCCGATATCGATGCGATAGCCGTGCCACTTCCACTGCCGGGCCGGATGAGCCCTGTCGCGATCAATTGTTCGGTTGCGATGTCCGCACCTCACGTCGCGCGACTGGTTGAGGCTGTCGATGCGCTCAAGGACACCGCACGGCAAATCGGCGATGCTTGCAGCCGCGCGAGACCTGAAAGACTCTGATCTTTCCCTAGCCTGCTTGCGACGCAACCTGCTCCAGGATCGAACCGCTCGAAACCTGAACCTCGAAGTATTCGACCTTTGGATCGAAGGAGTCGAGAAGCTTTTGGGTGCTCTCTTTTACGACTGCCTCGTGAATGTCGTCGCGGCGCGCAAACTGACGTACCGCATCCATATCGCGCCAGTAGCTCATGAACAGGATTTCGTATTTCTCGCCGATCTGTTTGGCCGACATGCTCGCGCCGATGTGACCGTCGAGCTTTTTCATTTCCTGGAACGTGTTGCGCGCGAGGTGTGCTCCGTATGTGTCGACAACCTGCTGGTTAGCGGCAATGGCGCGCCAGGTTCGGATAATCATGATCGGTCCTTTCTGGTGTGGTTGCGGAGAAATCTTGATCGATTGATGCCGTCGATCAGGGCTTATGCGGTCGTCGGAAGCAACATTCTCTCGTTCATCGCCTGGCGTATTTCTACGTCAAACATATCCGGCGCCGGATTTCCGTGGATGAATCCAATGATCGTCGGATTTTGAGTAATGGAAGCGGGCCGATGATCGGCGATCTTTCAGGCGACTGGAAGCGGTCTGCGAAGCATTTCATTTCTCCGAATGTCTCGCAAAGCAACCGTGATACAGGATGATAAGTCCCGGTTCACCTCGTAGATTTTTTGATTCGCAGAGTGAAACGGTGAGCCGTTCCAACCTGATTAGACACTCTGTATCAGGACCAACATCTACTGCCTGTCGATACCCGGGCTGAATTGCGGTTACGACAGGCGCGATTACGCGAAGATTTACCAACGCTATAAGTCTTGAGTTTGCATGCGAATCCTCGTGATCCGGAAAACCCACTTGGGAAAATCTGCATGACAGAGGGGGCTGCGGCGCCAGATTATCCGTCTGCTATAACGGGCTTCGTCGTTTCGATCAGGTACTTGCAGACGCCGTCGAACCTGTGAGGGAAGCCTCACGGAAAGCGAGCGGCATGATTGTCGTCGGCCTGCCACGGAAATCTGGGGTGCGGTAAATGGGCGAGCTAGCCGTTTGATTGCAGATTGCTCTGTTGCACCCAAAGGGAAGGAGGGTAGACCTTGTGTAGACCAAGGGCAGACTACAAAAGGAAAGGGGCTACGCCAGATGACGTAACCCCTTGATTTTCTTGGTAGGCCGTACGGGATTCGAACCTGTGACCAACGGATTAAAAGTCCGCTGCTCTACCAGCTGAGCTAACGACCCAAAAGAGAAACGGGATTATATCGGCGAGCCTATAACCTGTCAACCCGACATACCCGCCACGTTATCGGCGTTTCCCTGAAGAACGGGAAATCGCGAACGTCAAAATGAAAGGCCCGGATATCGCTATCCGGGCCTTTCAGCGAGAGGCGCGCGTGGCTATGACATCGGACACTGCGCGTACTGCCAACGACTCAATCAGTTCCGCTGCCGCTACTTGATCTGCGACAGCTTGCTCTGCGCCGACTGCGCGACGTCCGAGCCGCCGTATTGCGCGACGATCTGCTCGAGGGTCTTCCTGGCCGCGGCCTTCTGACCTTGTTCGAGCTGATTGTTCGCAATCGCGAGCAGCGCTTCAGGCGCGCGCGGATGCTGCGGGTAATTCTTCACCACACCCTGCCAGACGGCCGTCGAACCCTTGTAGTCGCGCAGCGCATACAGCGCATTGCCGAGCCAGTACTGCGCGGTCGGCTGATAGGGGCTCGACGGATATTTGGAGATGAAGCTGCGGAACGACGCGGCCGCATTCTTGAAATCGCCGCTGCGGAATTGCTGTGAAGCCGCGTTGAACGCATCGGTTTCACCCGGCTGAACTTCGCCCTGGACGCCGTCCACCGTCTGTTGCTGCGGCTCGAATTTCTTCAGGCGCGTGTCGAGATCGGTGTAGTAGTCCTTCTGCTGTTTTTGCAGCATGCCGAGCTGGTTCGCCATGTCCTCGTTCTGCCCGCGCAGCGTCGCGACCTGCTGGTTCAACTGGTCGAGACGGTTGGACTGATCGAGGATCGTGCGCTGCGCCGCTGACAGCTGACTCGACAGGCTATCGGTCTTCGAGCGCAGATCGAGAATGGCCTGGCGGGCCTGATCGTCGTCGAAGATGCCCGCATGAGCGGGCACGGCCGCGAGGGCCGTGCCTGCGACGCAGGCCGCTGCGGCAAGCCGCAGCCAGGAGAAACGATGCGTCATTCGGCTCATTACCTGTTGACTTACTGTTGATACACGAGGTCGGCGCGGCGGTTCTGTGCCCACGACGCTTCGTCATGACCCGTCGCCATCGGCTTTTCCTTGCCGAGGCTCACGGCTTCCATTTGCGAATCCGCGACGCCCATCAGCGACAGCGAACGGCGCACGGCTTCAGCACGCTTCTGGCCGAGTGCCAGGTTGTACTCGCTCGTGCCGCGCTCGTCGGTGTTGCCCTGGATCAGCACGTGACGTTGCGGATGGCTCTTCAGGTACTGAGCGTGTTGCTGAAGCAGCGTCTGATAGTCGTCCTTGACCGAGTAGCTGTCGAAGTCGAAGTAGATGCTGCGCTTGGCGAGCGGGCTGTTCGGATCGTTGAGCGGATCGACGTTGACGGTTGCAACGTCGTTCGGGTTCGGCTGAGCCGAGCCCGCACCCTTGTTGGCGTTTTCGTCGAGCTTGACGCCCGAGTGACACGCGGCCAGCGCGCCGACCATGACGACGGCGAATGCGAAACGAAGTTTGGACATCATTTGATTACTCTCCTTGTGTTATTGCATCAACGTTATTGCATAAACGGGCCCCAGGACGGTTCGCGTACGCTACCACCCTGAACGGACAGGACCTGCCGGGTACGACCGTCGGTCGATACTGCGGCCAACACGCCACGGCCGTTCACCTGAGTGGCGTAAAGAATGTACTGACCGTTCGCCGCGAAGCTCGGCGATTCGTCATGTGTCGTGTCCGTCAGGCCCGTGGCGGTTCCGCCTTGCAGGTCCTGGAGATACAGCTTGAATGCACCGCCGACGCGCGAGATGTAGGCAAGCTGCTTGCCGTCAGGACTCACTCGCGGGCTGGTGTTGTAGCTGCCCGTAAACGTGACGCGTTGCGCGGAACCCGCGCTTTCGCCTTGTGCCGGCATTTTGTAGATCTGCGGCGAGCCGCCGCGGTCGCTCGTGAAATAGATCCACTGGCCGTCAGGAGAGTAGGTCGGCTCGGTGTCGATCGAGCTGCCTTGCGTGAGACGCCGCAGGCCACTGCCATCGGCATTGACCGCGAAAATCTGCGTATTGCCGGTGCGCGACAGCGCGACGGCGAGCGTGCGCCCGTCCGGCGACCAGGCCGGCGCGCTGTTGTTGCCCTTCTGGTCCGATACGACGATACGCCGGCCCGTGGGCAGGTCGTGGATGTAGACGATCGGCTTTTTCTTTTCGAACGACACGTAGGCGACCTTGGTGCCGTCCGGCGACCAGGCCGGCGAGATGATCGGCTCGGGGCTCGACAGCGCGATATGCGCGTCCTGGCCGTCCGAATCGGAAATCTGCAACTGGTAGCGGTTGCCCGACTTGATGACGTACGACAGGCGCGTCGCGAACACGCCGCGATTGCCCATCAGCTTCGCGTAGATGTAGTCGGCGACCTTGTGCGCGCTCATGCGCAGACCGCTTGCCGGGCTTACGAGCACGAGGCCGCCGAGGCTTTCGCCCTTGACCGTGTCGTACAGCTTGAAGCGCACTTCGTACTGGCCGTTCGGCAGGCGGTTCACGCTGCCCGCGACGAACGCGTTGGCGTCCTTGGCCTTCCAGGCGCCGAGATCGACCGAATCGGTCTCCGACACCGGCGTCGAGCCTGCGTCGACATTCGTGAATTTGCCGCTGCGTTGCAGGTCCTGGCGCACGATTGCGCTGACCTGCTGCGGGGAGTTCGCTTCATTGGCGAAATTCGCCGTTGCGATCGGAAACTGGGTGGATCCGACGCCCGTCACGAGGACGTTGAGTTGTGCATTGGCGGCGCCGCCGACGGTGATCAGGCACGTTGCCACGAGCGTTCGCAGGCCTAGCTTGGTCATCAAACTCATGCTGTATGGATTCCTCAAAACGGTTTTACTAATACTTCACGACAGCAGACAGACCGGAAAACAGCTAATTCGTTCCCGAGGTGGCCGTGCGCCATAGCACGGCTTTTGTCCTCAATTGACTGCAACTTAGCCGTAAATCGACTGCTAGCCAGCTGTCAAACTTCTGCGAATCGACCCGCAAGTCAGCCCGCAGGGCGCAACGTTATCAGGAAGCTTTCCGGCGTTTTGCCGTTGACGTCCAGAGGCATCGGATCCGAGCGCTGCACGGCCCGCAACGCGGCGGCGTCCCATGCGGCGTTGCCGCTACTGCGCGAGACCGTCGCGCTCAGCAAGGTGCCGGTCGGCGAACAGCGCACGGAGATGACGGTTTCGAGGCCTTCCGTTTCGCCGCCCCACGAAATGTTCGGGCGCACGACGCGGCGGACCTTGTCCGCATAACCCGGCGATGCCGCATTGCCTCCCGAGCCGCTGCCAGTACCGCTCTTGCCGAGCCCGTTGCCCGACGAACCCGTGGGGCCCGCCATGCCCTGCATCTGCGCAAGTCGCGCGCGTCGTTCCGAGTCGAGCTGTTTCTTCGCCTGCGCGGCGGCATCGGCCTGCGCCTTGGCCTTCGCCGCTTTCTCGGCGTCAGCCTTCTTCTGCGCCTCCGCCTGAGCCTGCTTCTGTTGCTGCTCCTGCTGTTCTTTCAGTTGCTGCTGCTTTTGCTGCTCGGCGAGCTGCTGTTGCTTGAGCCTGTCGGCCTGCTGCTGCTGCTGCTGCTTGAGCTTCGCGGCCTTCTGGGCGGCGAGTTGAGCGGCCTGCTCGGCCGCCAGTTCCTGCTGGCGTTTCGCGTCCGCTTCCTGCTGCTCTTTCAGCTTCTGCTGACGCTGCTGCTCGGCCAGTTGCGCCGCGCGCGCTGCTTCCTGCTGCTGGCGTTTCTTTTCCTGCAGGGCGATGTCGGCCTGCTCGTCGCGCACGGGCGGGGCAGGGGCGACCGGCGCGGGCGGCGGCGGAACGGGACGCGGAATCGCCGAGTCCGGCACCTCGGTCCACAGTTCCGCTTCCGCGCCTTCGGGCGTGCTGTTCTGCCACTGGATGCCGTGGTACAGGAAGAACCCGAGCAGCGCATGCATCACCAGCGCGAACGCAAAGGCTCGCCCGGTGCCGCGTTCACGCGGTGGCTGGAGCGGGTATTCGGAATTCTTGCGGATCATTGCGATTTGACGAGCAATCCAACGCGCTTGACGCCCTGAGCCTTCAGCTCGGACATCACGTTCATCACGGCTTCATACTTCACGGTTTTGTCGGCGGCGATCACGACGGGCTGGTCCGGGTGCGATTGCGCGCGATCGGCGATGAAGCCGTTGAGGCCGGCCTTCGTCATGTCTTCCTGCTGCTGCGTGCCGGCGTCGTCCTTGTACTTGACGCTCAGGTTGCCGTCCGCGCGGATGTTGACGATTACGGGCGGGGTTTGCTGCTGCGGCGCGGCGCCGCCGACGGTCGGCAGATTGACGATCGACGGCGCGACGAGCGGTGCCGTGACCATGAAGATCACGAGCAGCACGAGCATCACGTCGATGTACGGCACGACGTTGATGTCGGCCATCGCGCGGCGCTGACGCGAGCCGCGCATGCTGGAGGAGCGGGAGCCTGCCATCGTGGCCTCCTTACTGTGCCTGGCGCTGCAGAATGTTCGAGAACTCTTCGATGAAGGTTTCGAAACGGATCGCCAGACGATCGATGTCGTGCGCGTAGCGGTTGTAGGCAACCACGGCCGGAATTGCGGCGAACAGGCCGATCGCGGTGGCGGTCAGCGCCTCGGCGATGCCCGGCGCGACGTTCGCGAGCGTGGCCTGCTGCACGTTGGCGAGGCCGCGGAACGCATTCATGATCCCCCACACCGTACCGAACAGACCGATATACGGGCTGACCGAACCGACCGAGGCGAGGAACGCGAGGTTCGCCTCGAGCACGTCCATTTCGCGCTGGAACGCCGCGCGCATCGCACGCCGGGCGCCGTCGAGAATCGCGCCCGGATCGTTCAGGCGTTTTTCCTTGCCCTTCAGGAATTCGCGCATGCCGGACTCGAAAATCCGCTCGAGCGCACCGATCGTGTGACGGTTGTTCGCGGCGCTCTGATACAGCGCCTGCAGGTCGCCGCCCGACCAGAAATCGCGCTCGAAGCGTTCAGTTTGCGCGCGCGCCCGGCGAATCGCAAACCACTTGCGGAAGATGAAAGTCCATGACAGCAGCGAGAGCAACAGCAGCAGAGCCATGACCGCCTGGGCCAGCAGGCTCGCGTTGAGTACGAGTGAAACGATCGACAGATCTTGTGTAGTGTTCATAAAGGTTCGTTTTAACGTCCCGGGAGGGGGCGTCCGGCTGCAAGGCCGCCTCAAGCTTGCCGTGAACAGAACGGAAGCTTCGGCGATATCGAAGCCGAACCATGCTTTGTGTTGCCTGATCGGTATGAGTTCACTGGCCCCGTATCAACGAGGCTCGGTCATCGTCCGTTGACACGCCGGCGCTGCTCAATGCATATCTGGCCCGCGCCGCAGCGCGGCGAGAACCGGGGCGGGGATCGCCGCCGGCCGCAGCGCGTCGCGGTCCACGCAGCCGATCCGGATCGAACCGGCGGCTAGCAGCGTGCTTTCGCGCCATGCTTCCTGCGCGAAATCCACCGAAGCTCTGCCAAGACGCTCGATCCGGCTGACAATTTTCACGATGTCGTCGAGCCGGGCCGGAGCCCGGTAGTCGACTGCGGTGCTGCGCACGATGAAAATCGCCCCCGTTTCTTCCGCAAGCCGATGCTGGTCGACGCCGCACGCGCGCAGCCATTCGGTGCGCGCCCGTTCGAAAAATTTCAGGTAATTGGCGTAAAACACGATGCCGCCCGCATCGGTATCTTCGTAGTACACGCGGATGGGCCATGTGTAGCCGCTTTCCATGCCAGGCTGGCTGGTCGACATATTCATGCGGCGCATTTTACCGGAACGCATACTGCGGGTCTGTTTCAAAATGTGCGTTTTGTCCGGCGTGCTCCGGCCGCGCGTGCGGCCGGGTTTGGCGCACGCCCGAGCGCCCATTCGAGGGCCGTCCGGCAGGGCGAGCCAAGGGTAGCCGAGGGGCCACTCAGGGACCACCCAGGAACCCGACGGGACCACCGGGCGCGGTTTGCCCACCGCTCGCCGGGCCGACCCTCGCGGCGCGGTCAGCCGCGATGCACGGTCAGTCCGCCGAACGACTGCGCGACCGGCATCAGCTCGATCGTATTGATGTTGACGTGGGCGGGGCGCGTGGCGATCCAGTAGATCGAATCGGCGATGTCCTCGGCGGTCAGCGGCTGGACGTTTTCGTAGACCTTGGCGGCCTTGCCGTCGTCGCCGCGATAGCGCACGTTCGAGAATTCGGTGCCGCCGCACAGGCCCGGTTCGATGTCGGTCACGCGCAGCGCGGTGCCGGCGAGATCGGCGCGCAGGTTCAGGCTGAACTGGCGCACGAACGCCTTGGTCGCGCCGTAGACGTTGCCGCCCGCGTACGGCCAGCGGCCCGCGATCGAGCCCAGATTGAAGATATGACCGCGATTGCGCTCGACCATGCCGGGCAGGAGCGCATGCGTAACCTGCACGAGGCCCGTGCAGTTGGTCTCGATCATGGTGTTCCATTCGTCGAGGCTGGCCTTGTGCGCGGGCTCGGTGCCGAGCGCGAGGCCGGCGTTGTTGACGAGCACGTCGAGCGCGGCGAATTCGGCCGGCAGCGAGGCGGGCACGGCTTCGACGGCGGCGCGGTCGCGCACGTCGAGTTCATATGGCAGCAGCGCGTCGCCGAGTTCGTCGGCGAGTGCCTGCAGACGGTCTTTGCGGCGAGCGGTAGCGACGACGCGATGGCCGCCCTTGACGAAGGCACGAGCGATGGCGGCGCCGAAGCCTGCCGACGCACCGGTAACGAACACGATCATTGCAATTCCCTGGTCGATAAGAGACAAAGGCCCCAAGCCTACTTGCAATGCGGCGCTGCGGCAAGGATGAACGAGCCGCATCGGCAGCCGTGGCAGCGGCGTTTGGCGGATATTCGGCGCGGCTGCCCGGCTTTCGTCAGACCTGTGCGCGAGACGCGGCGCTGGGCGCCCGAAAGCCCCGCCGGCGGGCGCTGGAGCGCCGGAAAGCCGGTTGCCTATTCGGGCCTCTTCCAATACACTAACGCGCTCGACCCTGCGTGACTGGCGATAGAACCGAGTCAGCCGACTCAGCCGATTCAACCAATCGGGTTCAAGGTGGAACAACCCACCGTGAAGCGCAGGGTGCCGTTTTGCCGTTCGCCTGGGCAGCCGTGATCCGTGCGCATCGATTTGCGCTGACGGTGGTTGGCCTGCCTCGCGTGTGCGGCGACTCCCCCCTCGCCACGTCTGGGCTGGCATGGCCGCCAGCAGCGCTGCGTACCCTCTACGCAAGATTCGGCGCACGATCCGGTCAACCTGAACACACTCAACGGAATCCGTATGTTTGACAGAGCCCAAAGCACCATCGCCAACGTCGATCCTGAACTCTGGAAGGTCATCGAGCAGGAAAACCGCCGCCAGGAAGAACACATCGAACTGATCGCGTCGGAAAACTACACCTCGCCCGCGGTCATGGCCGCACAGGGCTCGCAACTCACGAACAAGTACGCCGAAGGGTATCCGGGCAAGCGCTACTACGGCGGCTGCGAATATG